>JAILDQ010000133.1 GCA_024689365.1 Treponema sp.
GGCGTTGACAGAATCTTCATGCCGATTGTGGCAACCTACGAATCTCAAAACACCGAAAACACAAGCCGCTACATGTGCGCGATTGTCAAAGGCTATTCTTGGGTAATCCAAAATTCCGACAATCCGTTAAAAAGATGGAACATACCTTTTGACGACCCGATTTTCTTTTGGTACAACGACAAGGACAGAAACCGCCAGTTGGAAGAATACTTCATTAAGAATTTTGGCCTTTCAAAATTCCGCGTTGACCGCGCGATTCACTACGCCGACAAGGCGATGAAGGAATTCCATCAAACCCTTGTCTCCGCCGCGCAAGAAATAATAAACGACGTTCAGGCAAATAATAAGTACGCCGTTGTCCTTGCCTCGCGCCCTTACCAAAACGACCCGCTTGTAAACCACAGCTTGCCCGACTTGTTCACGCAATTGGGCATTCCTGTTTTGACCGTAGACTCGGTTCCAGGAATCGAGCAAGTTGACTTGAGCAAAAGCCGTTTGGAAATCGTAAACAATTTCCACGCGCGAATGATAAGCTCCGCCATAATCGCCGCCGAACATCCGGCCTTGGAATACGTTCAGTTTGTAAGCTTTGGCTGCGGCCACGACGCGTACCTTAGCGACGAAATAATTCGCTTGATGAAAGAGATTTCAGGAAAGTCTCCCCTTGTCCTCAAGATGGACGAAAGCGACGTTCAAGGGCCTTTAAGAATTCGAGTCCGCTCTTTTGTCCAGACAATTCAAATGAAGCGGGACGCAGGAAAGGAAGAAGCCCCGCGCGATTTGGAAGAGCCCTACAAAGTAAAGTTCACCAAAAAGGATTTAAAGGAAAAAATCGTTTTGGTTCCAAACACCTCGCACGCCTTTAGCCGAATCATGGCGGCCTCTCTTGCCACCCAGGGAATGAAAGCGGTTCCCCTTGAAGTTGGAAGGGAGAACGCGATCGCGCTCGGAAAAAAATACGTGCACAACGACATTTGCTTCCCGGCCCAAATCGTAATCGGCGAAGTGCTCGACGCGCTCCAAAGCGGAAAGTACGACAACGCGCAAGTCGCGGTTGCCACTGGAAAATACATCGGAGACTGCCGCCTAACCCACTACGCCGCGCTCTTAAGAAAAGCGCTTGACGACGCGGGCTACAAGGACATCGCGATTGTAACAAACGACGACAAGGACTACCACCAGTTGCATCCAGGCTTTAAGATGAACCTTTTGGCCTCGCTAAAAATGGCCACCGCCCTTCCGATGATTGACGTTATGGAAGAGCTTTTGCGAAAAATCCGCCCTTACGAAAAAATCAAGGGAAGCGCGGACGCGGCCTTTGAAAAGGGAATGGACTATATCGTTGAAGGAATCGGCCAAGGCATCGGCGGAATTAAAAAAGGCTTTGCCAAAGCGATTCAGGCGATGAAAGACATCGAATACGACAGAAGCGTTTTGCGGCCGCGCGTTTTAATCGTTGGCGAATACCTTTTGAATTTCCACCCGGGCGCCAACCGCGACATAGAATTGTATCTTGAGAAAAACGGCTTTGAAATAATCGAAGCGCGAATGGCCGACGTAATCCAAAAAAATTATTTTGCCCAAAACGCGCAAATAAAGGAAAACGATTTGACTCGGCCCCTTGGCGAAAAAGCGATGATGGGCGTGACCAACGAATTCTTTGAAATCGCCCACCATTGGACAGACAAGATTGCAAAAGAGCATCCCCTTTACAAAAAGGCCGCCCGTCTTTCTGAAATCGCAAAGGGAAGCGACTCAATCATTTACCACACTTTTGATTCCGGCGAAGGAATTTTGATTCCTGGCGAAATCATTCACTACGCGGAGGAAGGCTGCAAGAACTTCATCATTCTCCAACCCTTTGGCTGCCTTCCAAACCACATTATCGGCCGCGGCGTGACCAAAAAGCTGAAGGAACTCTATCCTGACTCGCAGATTCTTCCGCTTGACTACGACCCAGACGTAAGCTTTGCGAACATCGAAAACCGCCTTCAAATGCTTATAATGAACAGCAAGTAATTTGTTGAAAATTCCAGAAAAGCGCGCTACAATAGTATATATGACTATCAGCGAGGCTATAAACAAATTGATTCCAGACCCCGCTTCTGCTTTGGAACGTTTTTCAGGAAATCAAGAATTTATGGAAATGTTCATCAAAAAGTTTCCGGAAGATTCCACGATTCAAGCCGTAAGAAGTTCCTGCCAGGGCGAAGACTGGGAAAAAAT
>JAILDQ010000139.1 GCA_024689365.1 Treponema sp.
ACTTTTGTTCCCAACTGGCGGACGGCTATGTCAGGCGTCAAAAAATCAAAGACATGAGGCGCGGCGAAATACATTAAAAAGGCTGACACTCCCATCACGAACATTCCGAGCGCTAAACTCAAAAATGAAAAGCGCCTGGCCAAATCTTTTCTTTCCGCGCCGACGCTTTGGCCGACCAAGGTTGTTGCGGCGGAAGAGATTCCGTAGCCGGGCATATAGCAAAGCGCTTCCGCTGTAACGCCAAAAGAGTTTGCGGCAAGCGCAACTGTTCCCAAGGGAGCGACGATGCGGGAACTTGCCACTTGCGCGCCCGACAAGGCGATTTGCTCAAAGGCCATTGGAAGTCCAATCCTTGCCGCGGTCTTGAGGCATTCCTTTGAAAGCTTGAAGGGGCCGGCCTTTTTTATGTTCAATAGAGGAGACAAAAAGCAAACGTAAGCTAAGGCGAAAATTCCGACTGTTCCTTGCGCCAAGGCTGTTCCCAAAGCGGCTCCGGCAACTCCCAGATTCAATACGTAAATGCAGAGCGCGTTAAAGGCCACGTCAAGAAGGCACATAAGGCCGCTCAAAAAACTTGGAAGCTTCATGTTCCCCGAGCATTCCATCAAGGCAAGGCAAAGGTGCGTTGTCATTGCGATTGGCTGGCTGATTCCAAAGACAAAAAAATAGTCGCGGGCGCCGCTTGCGATTTCTTCAGGCGAGCCAAGCCAACGGGGAAGGGGGCCGCTTATTATTGCCGCCGCTGTTCCTATGAGCAAAGAGAAAAAAAAGGCCGTCGCCAATGACTGCTGTACAACGCTTTTTGCCCGCCCAAGGTCTTCCGCTCCAACCGCGTGGGCCACTTGAACCGAAAAGCCTGCCGTAATCGCCGAGCAAGCCCCGTAGACAAGCCAAGTGGATGAGGCGACCAAACCGATTGAAGCCGATGCCTCCGCGCCCAAATGCCCAACCATAGCCGCGTCGATGTATTGCATTATTATTGAAGTGATTTGCGCCAAAATCACCGGAACGCTCAAGCGCCAAACGCAAGAAAGAGAGCGCGAAAGCGAAGGGTTTTGTTCTTTTAAAATGGCGCGCATGCCGGAATTGCAATTCATTTTGCGCAAATTATATCGTTTTTTTTCTCCTTTTGCTAGCACGCCCCGCGAGCAAACAGCGTGTAGCGACGATATCGAGCGCTTTTGCAAGCCGATACGCGACCGGGAGCCGCCCGTTCCCCTTTTTAAGAAAAGTCAAAAGTAAATGAAAAATTAAGGTAAAAGAAATAGCGGCGGCGCGAGTGAGCGGAGCGGATTGCAAAAACACTCTGTTTGCGCGGCCGCGAAAGCGGCTGATTTGGATAGTTACAAGCGCAAACAGCGTGTAGCGACGATATCTAGCGCTTTTGCAATCCGATACGCGACCGGGAGCCGCCGTTTTTTTTTGTTTTTTACTATTTTTTTTCGCTCTTTATAACAAATTCTTAAAAAAAAACTTGACAAGAAAAAGATTATGAAGTATTCTGATTGTGGGTTGCGTGAACGAACACGCAAAAGGAATTTGTGTCTTTATGACTGTAAATGAGATTGCAAAAATAGCTGGAGTTTCAACAGGAACTGTTGACCGCGTGGTTCACAACCGGGGCAGGGTAAGTGAGGAAACTCGTCAAAAAATCTTGAAAATCATAGAGGAGAATGACTACAAGCCCGATCCAATCGCCCGATTTTTGAAGAAAAAGGGCGAATTTAAAATCGGCGTCTTGATTCCATTCGTCAACGAGGAAAGCGGTTATTGGCAGGAAATATACGACGGCATCACAGAATCCTGCAAAAATGACTATTCTTCTTTTGGCTTTAAGATTGTGCCCTACGAGTTCAGGCGACCGGACAGAAATTCCCTTAACGAACAGTACAAGAAGATGATCGCCTCGGATTGCGCGGCTTTTATCATAGCTCCTGTTATGCAAGAGGAAATCCTTTTTTTGCTGAGCGAGTCAAAGCCTAGCGTTCCGTATTGCTTTGTGGACACTAGCGTGCCTGGTTCCGAGCCCTTGTGCGCGGCGACGCAAAATCCTTTGAGCGCCGGTTTTTTGGCCGCGAAAATCACAAGGCTTTTTGCAAAGGGCCAGGGAACTTTTGCCGCGATAAAGCCTTTCTCCGAGTCTTTCAACTTGAACGAGCGTTCGCGCGGCTTTGAAAAATATTTTGAGGAAACAAAAAAAGGCAAGGCTTTGTTAAAGATTGCCAAAGGCGCCGAGAAAGAGCAGATTTATGAGGCGGTTGATTCGCTTGTTCATGATTGTTCTGATTTGCAAGGCATTTGCATTGTGAACAGCGAAGGCCATTTTGTTGGGGATAGAATTTCTGAATTGGGCTTGAAGGACAAGATTGCCGTTACGGGCTTTGACTTGGTTCCCTTGAACAAAGAGGAAATTAAAGAAGGAAAAATCGACGCGCTGATTTCGCAAGACCCAAAGGGCCAGGGGCAAGCGGTAATGAAGGAGATTTACAAAAAAATCGTTCTTCAAAGCGACGCGCAAAAAATAATAAATATGCCCTTGGACATTTACTTTAGGGAAAACGTGGAATAAAGGCGGCGACGTAAAAGTTGCCAATCATAGAAATAAGGAGAACTTATGACACAAGCAGAATTGGATTCATCATGCATTGGAATTGAATTTGGCTCAACTAGAATCAAGGCCGTTTTGATTGACGGAAATTTTAACCCAGCCGCGCAAGGCGCCTTTGACTGGGAAAATTCCTTGGTTGACGGCGTTTGGACTTACTCTTTGGACTTGGTGGCAAAAGGCTTGCAAACCGCCTTTGCCGACCTTAAGGCTGACGTAAAGAAAAAGTACGGCCTTGAATTGAAGAAAGCCAAAGCGCTTGGAATCAGCGCGATGATGCACGGCTACTTGGCTTTTGATAAGGACGACAATTTGCTTGTTCCTTTTAGAACTTGGAGAAACACGATTACCGGCGAGGCAAGCGAAAAGCTCACCGACTTGTTCAACTTTCCGATTCCGGAACGCTGGAGCGTTTCTCACTTGTATCAAGCGATTTTGAAGAACGAGCCTCATGTTCCGCAAATCGCAAGCATAAACACTTTGGCCGGCTACGTTCACTTTAAGTTGACCGGACAAAAAGTTTTGGGCATCGGCGACGCTTCAGGAATGTTCCCGATTGACTCAAGCATAAAAAATTACGACAAAAAAATGTTGGCCGCCTTTGACAATCTTGTGGCCGACAAAAAATTCCCTTGGACGCTTGAGTCAATTTTGCCGCGTGTTGAAGTTGCCGGAAAGGCTGCCGGAACTTTGACAAGCGAAGGCGCCAAATTCCTTGACCCGACAGGAACTTTTGAAGCCGGCTGTCTCCTTGCTCCTCCTGAAGGAGACGCGGGAACAGGAATGACCGCCACCAACAGCGTAACCGCGAGAACCGGAAACGTAAGCGCCGGAACCAGCGTTTTTGCAATGGTCGTTTTGGAAAAGCCTTTGAAGGCCGCTTACAAAAACCAAATCGACATCGTTCAAACTCCGGACGGAAGCGCCGCCGCCATGGTTCACGCCAACAACTGCACTGGTGAATATGACAAATGGATAAAGGTTTTTTCTAGCGCGGCAAAAGCTTTGGGTGCCGATTTTTCAAAGGGCCAGCTTTACGACACTTTGCTGGGACTTGCGCTTGAGGGCGACAAGGATTGCGGCGGCTTGATTCCTTACAATTACATCTCTGGCGAATCAATCACCGGCTTTGCCAGCGGACGACCCCTTTTTGTAAGAACGCAGAACGCGAACTTCACTTTGGAAAATTTCATGCGAGCGCAATTGTTCACAGCCTTGGGCGCCTTGCGCGCGGGAATGGACATTCTCTTTGAGCAGGAAAAAGTGGCGCTTGATTCACTTACGGGGCACGGCGGTTTCTTCAAGACTGCCGGAGTCGGCGGAAAGATTATGGCGGCCGCGATGCACACCGCGGTTAGCTCTATGAAAACTGCTGGTGAAGGCGGTCCTTGGGGAATGGCGGTTTTGGCCGCGTTCGCTTCCGAGAACAAGGGAATGACTTTGAGCGATTACTTGAACAAGCTTGTTTTTGCAAGCGCTGAAGTTTCAAAGACTGAGCCTGACCCGAGCGACGTCAAGGGCTTCAACGACTTCTTTGCAAATTATAAAAAGGCTTTGCCGATCGAAAAGGCGGCCGTAGAAAATATCGATTAAATCAATAGGAGTGATTATGAAAGACTTGAAAGCGTTTGAATTTTGGTTTGTGACAGGAAGCCAGGACTTGTATGGCGAAGAGACTTTGCGACAAGTTGCCGAGCACACAAAAGAAATGGTGGCGGGAATTGACGCCGATCCGAAAAATCCATGCAAGTTGGTATGGAAGCCGACTGTTTTGACAGCGGACGCGATTTCAAAAACTTTTGCGGAAGCCAACGCCGACGAAAAGTGCGCGGGAATCATTTGCTGGATGCATACATTCAGCCCCGCCAAAATGTGGATTGCCGGCCTTAGCGTAAACAAAAAGCCCCTTCTTCAGTTGAACACCCAGTACAACGCTCGCATTCCTTATTCAACTATGGATATGGACTTTATGAACCTTAACCAGAGCGCCCACGGCGACCGCGAGTTTGGCTTCATAACTTCCAGAATGGATTTGCCAAGAAAAGTTGTCGCCGGCCACTGGCAGGACGAAACAACCCGCCAGAGAATTTTTGATTGGATGCGCGTCGCTTGCGCCGTTGCAGACGGAAAGCAGCTTCGCGTGGCCCGCTTTGGCGACAACATGCGCGACGTTGCTGTTACAGACGGAGACAAGGTTGAGGCCTATGTAAAGTTTGGCTGGTCAGTTCCTTATTACGGAATCGGAGACTTGGTCGCTTACATGAAGGACGTTCCGCAGAACGAAGTTGACGCGCTCTATGACGAATACAACAGCCAGTACCAAATCGTTTTGTCAAACGACAAAGACCACGACATTCAGAGCATCAAGGAACAAGCTAGAATCGAAATCGCGCTTAGAAAATTCTTGGCCGACAAAAAAGCCAACGCGCTTTGCACAAACTTCCAGGACTTGTGGGGAATGAAGCAGCTTCCTGGCCTTGCGATTCAGCGCTTGTTGGCCGACGGCTACGGCTTTGGCGCGGAAGGCGACTGGAAAACTTCGGCGCTTGTCCGAACCTTTAAGGTAATGACAATGGGTCTTGTCGGAAACGGAAAGGGCAACGCCTTTATGGAAGACTACACTTACAATTTGGAAAAAGGCGCGGGCTACGATTTGGGAAGCCACATGCTGGAAGTTGATCCTCAGGTCGCCACTTCTAAGCCGCGCGTTGAAGTTCATCCGCTTGGAATCGGCGGCAAAGAAGATCCGGCGCGCTTGGTATTCAACTCGGCGAAAGGTCCTGCCTTGGTCAGCGCCGTCGTTGACATGGGAAATCGTTTCCGCTGCGTAGTGAACGAAATCAACGTAATCGATCCGCCGGAAGATTTGCCAAAACTTCCTGTAGCCAGAATGCTTTGGGAGCCGATGCCCAATTTGTCCACCAGCGCCGAAAGTTGGATTCTTGCAGGCGGCGGCCACCACACCGCTTTCAGCAACATCATCACGACTCAAATGGTTCGCGACTGGGCCGAGATGGTTGGAGTTGAATGCTTGGTAATCGACAAAGATTCAACCGTTCCGCAAATCAGAAACGAGCTGCGCTGGAACGCCGCTTACTGGGACGGAAAGCGCTAACTTCAAAAAAATCAGCGGCAAGGAAAAATTTATTCTTTGCCGCGCGTTAATGGAGAACGAAAATATGTCAAACTATCAGTCATTGAAGGAAGAAGCTTACGAGGCGAACATGCAGATTCCCGCCCAGCATTTGGCCTTGTACACTTGGGGAAACGTAAGCGCTTTTGACAAAGACAAAGGCGTTTTTGCGATTAAGCCGTCTGGAGTTCCTTACGAAAAACTTACGCCCGATTCAATGGTCGTTCTTGACCTTGACGGAAATCGCGTTGAAGGAAACCTTAATCCGTCGAGCGACACGCCGACCCATATTGTTTTGTACAAGGAATTCGCTGTCGCCCAAAATGCCGGCATAAGGGGAATCATCCACACGCATTCAACTGCGGCGGTTTCTTGGGCCCAGGCGTTAAAGAGCGTTCCTCTTTTTGGAACAACTCACGCCGACCACATTCAAACTTCCGTTCCTTGCACGCCGTATCTTTCAAAGGAAATGGTTGAAAGCGATTACGAAAGGGAAACGGGCAACGCGATTGTCCAGCACTTCGCGCAGTCAAAGTTGAATCCGGCGGAAGTGACAATGGTTTTGGTTGGCGGCCACGGCCCCTTCGCTTGGGGAAGCGACGCTCAAAAAGCGGTTTACAACGCCGCGGTTTTGGAAGAGGTTTGCAAGATGGCGATGAACACTTTGCAAATCAATCCGGGCGCCCAGCCGCTTCCTGATTACATAATCAAGAAGCACTACGAGCGAAAGCACGGACCAAACGCCTACTACGGACAGAAGTGATTTTATTGCTTCATGCTGAAACATTTTCAGCATGACATAAAAAAAGCGTCGTGCTAAAAAAAAGCGTCATGCTGAAATTTGTTCAGTATGACGCTTTCTTATTTTAAATGCCTTTATTGCCTTGGCCTGTACTGCATTCGCACGTGGCGGCTGTTTCGCTCGGACGGAATCTTTTGAAGTTCAAAATCGTCCTTAAGGTAAAGAATCAAGTCCGAAAGTTTTTTAAATCCGTAGTCCAGGGTGTCAAAGCCCGGGTCTTGGCGCTTGAAGAAATTTCCCGCGGCGCTGACTTCCGCCCAGCCGTCGTCGCCCGCGTAATTTTCGTAGGCGTTTGAAAGCAGCTTGAAAATTTTTCTGAACTGGCGGTCGGTCATTTTGTCGCCGGGCGACTTTCTAAAGAAAGCGTTTCTGACTTTTGAAACCTTGTGAACTTTTTGTTTCGCCTCGTCAGCCTTTTCCTCATTGTCGTCGTCGTCATCGTCTTCTTCGTTCAAGTTTTCAATGTAAATGAAATTGTCGCAAGCGTTCACGAATGACGGCGGAGTCTTTTTTTGTCCAACGCCAAAAACAAAAATCTGGCTTTC
>JAILDQ010000328.1 GCA_024689365.1 Treponema sp.
TTTTTAGATGACGCAAAGCTTGTCACAAACATTCGCGGAATGAAGGGCTTTACTGGAACTTACAATTCCAAGCCTGTGACGGTTATGGGAAGCGGAATGGGAGCCGCGTCGGCCGGCATTTATTATTACGAGCTTTACAATTATTACGACGTAAAGGCGATTGTCAGAGTTGGAACTTGCGGCTCCTTCCAAAAAGAAGTGAAGGCTGGCGACATGATTTTCGCAATGTCCGCTTCGACTGATTCAAATTACGAATACCAATACGGCTTGAACGGCCACTTGAATCCTTGCGCCGATTTTGACCTTTTGCAAAAGGCGGCTTCGTTCGCGGACAAAAATAATTTCCGTTTTCACGCGGGCTCGATTTTTTCAAGCGACTTGTACAGCAGCTACAACGCCATGGGCGACAAGGTTTGGAAGTCGTGGGCAAAAATGGGCTGCCTGGCTCAAGACATGGAAACTTTTTGCCTTTATTGCCAAGCCGCCTGCGCAGGAAAAAAAGCGCTTTCCATAATCACAAGCGTTTATGACAAATTGTCAAACAAGGGCTTGCCTTCCGACGCGAAAAAACTTACGCCGATGATCCAAACCGCGCTTTCTCTTGTTTGAAAATTCGAATTAAGAAAATAGCCAAGACCAAGCCTGTTATCGCCCACGACGCCGGGTAGGTGAACAAAAGCCAGGCCGTTGTGTGGAAGCGGGGCGTTTGAAAGGCCGTGAAAATCCATAAGAGCCTTGTGCCGCATGCTCCAAGCAGGACAATGATTGAAGGCTCTATCGCGTGTCCAAGTCCGCGCATGTCCGCCGCGATTGACGACATTATTCCGCACAAAATATAAGGGCCGCACAAAATGCGAAGCCTTATTATTCCTTCCGCTATTGAGGCCGGGTATGAAGTGTAGATTTCGAGCAAGGGCCGCGCGAACAAAACTGTAAGCTCTCCAAAGAACAAGCCTGTCGCGCAAATTAGAGCCAGCGTTTTAAAAATGCTTTCCTTTACCCGCTTGAAATTTCCTGCGCCAAAGTTTTGGCTTACAAAACTCATTCCGGCTTGTTCAACGGATATCATTGCCGTCCAGCAAAAACTTTCGATGTTTCCGGCCGCGGCGTTCCCGGACATTACATCCGCGCCAAAAGAATTGATTGACGCTTGGATTACTGTGTTTGAAAAAGTGAACAAAATGTTTTGAATCACGTTCGGAATGCCAATCTTTAATATTGAGGCGACGACAGAAGCTTTTAAACAAATTTTCTTAAATTCCAATTTGAATTCGTCTTCCTCACGGACAAGACAAATTATGATTAAAATTGTCGCGATGTATTGAGAGACGCTTGTGGCTAGTCCTACTCCAGCCACATCCATTTTTAGCGCGATTACAAAAATCAAGTTGAGGATTACGTTCGCGATTCCGGCAGTGAACAAAAAGTACAGGGGACGTTTTGTGTCGCCCTTGGCCCGAAGGATTCCCGCTCCAAAATTGTAAACGGCTATTGCGGGAAGGCCTGGAATCAAGTAGTGGATGTATTCAAGCGCAAGGCCAAAGACTTCTTCCGGCGTTTGCATAGCCCAAAGAATATTTGGCATTGAAAGCCAAGCAAGCAAAGAAATCGCAAGCCCAAGCAAAATTCCTAGTGCGATTGAAACATGAAGAACGTCTGACACGGCGGACTTTTTTCCGGCTCCGATGTTTTTCCCCGCTACGACTGTGGAGCCTCCTCCCAGGCTCATAAAAATGTGGCCGCAAAGGCCCCATATTACAGAGACCGCGCCAACAGCCGCGAGCGAATTATTGGAGCCAAAGCGGCCGATGACGATTATGTCCGCCGCGTTGAACAATAATTGCAGGATGCTGGAAAGCATCAGAGGAAAGGCGACTCGAGCGACTCCATTTAAAATGGAGCCGTTCAACATGTCAATTTGATTTTTTTTCACGCCAAGTCGCGGCCGTCTTTAAAAGCCTCGCCGACTTTTTTTCCAAGCTCGTAGTAGCCGTGCTTGGCGCAGTCAAAGGCTATCGGATGGAATTTATTAAGGTCTACCTTTCCGTCCGCGTCGAGAATTTTTTCGTCAGCGACAACGTTGACGATTTGGAACAAATATTTTTCGCCGTCAACAACTTTTAGCAAGCGGCATTCCAAGGTCAAGGGAAGCTCGTTAAAGAGAGGAGCGTTCACGTTCTTGCTTTTTGTAACGGTCCAGCCGGCCTTCTTTATTTTGTCCGCTTCTTTGTTTGCGGAAACGATTCCAACATAATCGCAGGCCTTTACTGTTTCCGCGGTTCCAAAAGCGATTGTGGCTTCTTTTGTAAGCTCCAAGTTTTCGGTGGTCTTGTGCTTTGAAAGGCAAACCCATACTTGGTTGTCGTCAGCGATTCCGCCCCATGCGGCGTTCATCGCGTTTGCGTTTCCGTCTTTGTCGTAAGTTCCCAAAATCAAAACTGGCATCGGGAACATCATTGTCTGCGCACCTAAATCTTTCAT
>JAILDQ010000004.1 GCA_024689365.1 Treponema sp.
TGTTGAGCCGTAGCCAGAGTTTTGCGGAGCGACTTTGAGGCCGTCCTTTTGTTTTTTGGCAAGGTCAGACAGAGAAGAAACGCCGTCGGCGAACTCTTTTCTAATCAACATTCCTGTCCAAGTAAAGTCGAGCGGTTCGCGGGGAATCTCAAACTTTTCGATGCGCTCGCGCGAAAGGAAAAAATCGCCGACTGAGCCGTCGTAGTTTCCTGTTTGAAGGCCCACGCGAAGGTCGTCCTGGCTTGTCGGAATGAATTCGATGTCGTACTCGGGAAGGCGCTTTGCGATTTCCCTCCAAACTTCAACTTCTTCTCCTGCAAGATTGTCGTTCTCGTCGACGTAGCTGCAAATGCCTTCGTCCTGCGCGAAGGCGATTTTGATCTTTTGCTTTCCTGATTTTCCCGCTCCGTTCTTTGAGCAAGAAAGCAATCCAAACGCCAACGCAAGCGCGGCAACTGACACTAAAATCTTTTTCATCTTTAACTCCTATATTTTGTTTTGGGCAATATGATTGTCCGACTTGTAAAAATATTCGGTTATGCTTTTCAACGCTTCCTCAACCGAACATTCCAACTCGTCAAAAACGGAAATTCCCAATTTGGAAAATTCCTTTTGAACCTTAAATCCAATCCGCGCCGCCACGACAGCCCTGCAATCCTTTAAAAGCTCAACCCTCGCTCCCGCTTGCGCGCAGCATCCTTCATTTTCCGCGCCTCCTTTATCCGATGAAACGTAATCGCGCTTTTGGGCAAAACGCCATTCAATTCCGTCGGCTTCGTAAACCAAGTAACTCTCCGCCTGGCCAAAATGCAAGTCGATTTTGCTTCCGTCGCTTGTCGCGACCGCAATCAAGTACGCCATCTGGCTTTCCTTAAATCTTGTAGTCGTCGGCCATGTCCATAAGGCCGTATTCCAGCAAGATTTGCTCAAGGCGTTCCTGCGTCATCGGAGTCGGAATCGTAAACATTTGGTTGTTGATCACCGCCTCCGCAAGGTTCCTGTATTCCTTGGCTTGGTTTGAGTCCGGCTTGTATTCGATGACGGTCTTTCGGTTTATTTCCGCGCGCTGAACGATGTTGTCGCGGGGAACGAAATACAAAAGCTGGGTTCCCAATTCCTTGCTAAAGGCGCGCAAAAGGTCAAGCTCGCGGTCGACGTTGCGGCTGTTGCAAATGATTCCTCCAAGACGGACGCCGCCGGCCTTGGCGTAACGGCTGATTCCCTTGGCGATGTTGTTGGCGGCGTAAAGGGCCATCATCTCGCCCGATGCGACGATGTAAATTTCCTTCGCCTTTCCTTCGCGAATCGGCATGGCAAAGCCGCCGCACACTACGTCTCCAAGAACGTCGTAAAAGACAAAGTCCAAGTCGTCGGTGTAGGCGCCAAGATTTTCCAGCATGTTAATGGAAGTGATGATGCCGCGGCCGGCGCAACCGACGCCAGGCTCCGGTCCGCCTGACTCTACGCAGCGGGTACCGCCAAAGCCAGTTCGCATGATGCGGTCAAGCTTGACGTCTTCGCCTTCGTCGCGAATCGTGTCCAAAACCGTTTTTTGCGCGAGGCCTCCCAAAAGCAAGCGGGTGGAGTCGGCCTTGGGGTCGCAGCCCACGACCATGACTTTTTTTCCGTGCTCTACAAGGCCCGCGGTCAAGTTTTGCGTCGTCGTCGATTTTCCGATTCCGCCTTTTCCGTAAATCGCGATTTGCCTGATTTCTGCCATTTTTTTTCTCCTTGTTATAAAAATAGTAATACCATATGAAAACTAGGTAATTCTTTTAAAAAAAACGCCGGAATCCGGCGTTTTTTGCCCGTTTTGCAGGCTTTTTTTTAGTTTCCGCTAAAAAGCGAAGTTGAAAGGTAGCGGTCGCCGGAATCGGGCAAAAGAACTACAATTGTCTTTCCCTTGTTTTCTGGACGGTCGGCCAGAATTTTGGCAGCCTTAAGAGCTGCGCCGCTTGAAATTCCTACCAAAATGCCTTCGCTTTGGGCAAATGCGCGGCCTTCGGCAAAGGCGTCTTCGTTTTCAATCGGAATGATTTCGTCGTAAACCTTTGTGTTAAGGACGGAGGGAACGAATCCCGCGCCGATTCCCTGGATTTTGTGCACGCCGGCAGTTCCCTTTGAAAGAACGGGGCTTGTGGCAGGTTCCACGGCGATTATTTTGATGTTGGGGTTCTTTTCTTTAAGATATTCGCCAACGCCTGTCAAAGTTCCGCCTGTTCCTACTCCCGCGACAAAAAAATCGACTTTTCCGTCGGTTTGTTCCCAAATTTCGGGGCCGGTGGTCTTTTTATGGGCTGCGGGGTTGGCAGGGTTTTCAAACTGGCTTGGTATGAATGAGCCGGGCGTTGATTTTTGGATTTCCTGGGCTTTTTCGATGGCTCCCCTCATTCCTTTGGCTCCTTCGGTAAGAACTATTTCGGCGCCATAGGCTTTAAGAAGGTTTCGTCGCTCAACGCTCATCGTTTCGGGCAGGGTCAAAATGGCGCGGTAGCCTTTTGCCGCGGCTACGGCCGCCAAGCCGATTCCTGTATTGCCTGATGTGGGCTCTATGATTGTGGCGCCGGGCTTGAGCAAGCCTTTGGCCTCAGCGTCTTCGATCATCGCAAGGGCTATTCTGTCCTTTACGCTTCCAGCGGGATTTAGGTATTCAAGCTTTGCGAGAATGGTCGCATCCTTGATTCCGGCCTTTTTGGAATAAGAGTTCAACTGCAAAAGTGGTGTTTTGCCAATCAGTTCCAACGCGCTTTGTTTAATGTCTGCCATAATGATCTCCTTGATAAAAATAATAACCTAGTTTTACACTAGGTTTATAGGTTATTTATACCGCGCTCTGCATATTTTGTCAATATCTATTTTAAAAGAATTTCAATAATTTTAAAATTCAATCTGTTACTCGAACAAGCCCTTTGAAAAATAGCGGTCGCCGCGGTCGGGAAGAACAATGACATAATTGCCTTTCTTTCCTTCATTTGCAAATTTTAGCGCCGCGCTAAAAGCCGCTCCGCTTGAAAAGCCCGCGATTATTCCTTCTTTTTTGGCAAGTTCGCGGCAGCCGGTGATTGCGTCTTGGTCTGTGACTTTTACCACTTGGTCAACAAGGCTCATGTCCATCGTTTTGGGAATGAAGTCGTTTCCGATTCCCTCAATGTTGTAGTCGGCGTGCTCTCCGCCGCCAATCAAAGAGCCGACCGGATCTGCCAAAATGCCTTTAGTCGCAGGATTTTTTTCCTTTAGGAACTTTACGATTCCGGCGTAAGTGCCGCCGCTTCCGGCGCCAGCGATTAAATAGTCAACCTTGCCGTCAAGCGCGTCGTAAATTTCGGGGCCGGTGGTCTTGTAATGCGCCATGGGGTTGGCGGGGTTTTCAAATTGTTTTAAGGCAATCGCGCCGGGAATTGACGCGCGAATTTCTTCGGCCTTTTCCGAGGCGCCGCGCATTCCAAGCGCGCGGGGAGTGTTGACGATTTCCGCGCCGAGCGCTCGCATGAGCGTTTGCTTTTCTTGCGAAAATTTTTCGGGCACGACGAAAATCACGCGGTAGCCTTTTTGCAGCGCGGCAAAGGCGATTCCCAAGCCTGTGTTGCCTGCAGTTCCTTCTACGATAGTCCCCCCTTTTTTTAAGAGACCGTCGCGCTCGGCGGCTTCTACCATAAAGCGGGCGGTGCGGTCTTTTACGCTTCCGCTTGGATTGTAAAATTCAAGCTTTGCGTAAAGGTTTATGCCGGCCGGAAGCCAAAAGCTTGCAAGTTTTACAAGCGGAGTGTTTCCGACCAATTCTTGCATTGACCTAAAATATTTCATAAACATGTTCCTCGTGCAATATCGCTGTTCGCTCGAGCTTGGCTGCGAGAGCGAATGTTGCGGATTATGCGGCAATCCTGAGTTCTTGGGCTTGCCTTCGTTTTATCTTGCCGCTATGCTTCACTTTTTGGCGGCGGTGATCGCGCGGTCAATGTCGGCGATGATGTCGTTGGCCGATTCAATTCCAACAGAAAGGCGAATCAAGCCGTCGGTGATTCCAACCTTGTCGCGAATGTCCTTGGGAATTGACGCGTGCGTCATGCTGGCCGGGTGGCAGGCCAAACTTTCAACGCCTCCAAGGCTTTCGGCGAGCGAAACCAATTTAAGCGAAGAAAAGAATTTTTTGATGTTGTAATTTTCTTTTAGTTCGAACGAAATCATCGCTCCGCCGTTTTTGGCTTGCTTTTTGTTCACCTTGTAGCCAGGGTCTGTCTTGAGACCGGGATAGTAAAGCTTTTTTACCGCGGAATGTTTTTGCAAATGAAGCGCGATTTTTTCCGCGTTCTCTACGTGGCGGTCAAGGCGAACGCCCAATGTCTTTATTCCGCGAATCAAAAGGAAGGAGTCGAATGGCCCCAGCACGCCGCCTGTCGCGTTTTGAATAAAGGCGATTTTTTCGGCAAGCGCCTTGTCGTTGACAACCGCAAGCCCAGCCACCAAGTCGCTGTGGCCTCCCAAATATTTTGTCGCGGAATGAACTACGATGTCGATTCCTTTTTCTATCGGCCGCTGAATGTAGGGCGTCATAAAAGTGTTGTCAACGATAGAAAGAATCTTATGCTTCTTTGCCAGCTTGGCCACGCCTTCCAAGTCGGTGATTGTCAAGAGCGGATTGGCCGGACTTTCAATCCAAATCGCCTTTACGTCGCTCGTGATTTTTTTCTCCAGCGTCTTTAAGTTGGAAGTGTCTTCGATTGAATATGTGATTCCAAAGTTTTTAAATATTTTGTCCAAAACGCGGAAAGTGCCGCCGTAGACGTTGCTGGAAATTATTATTTTGTCGCCGCTTTTAAATAGGCTTATGACAGCGGTTGACGCTGCCATTCCTGACGCAAACGCAAAGCCGTGGCTTCCGCCTTCCAGCTGGGCGATCAAAGCCTCTAGAGCCGCGCGGGTGGGGTTTCCTGTGCGCGAGTATTCCCACCCCTTGTTTTTGCCAAGTCCTTCCTGTCTGTAGGTTGAAGTTTGGTAAACAGGAACATTGACAGCGCCTGTGAGCGGGTCGCCGTCAATTCCACCATGAATCAAAGCTGATTCTATGTCATTGTAATTCTTTGCCATATTTTCCTCCTATGGTTCGGCTGAACGCGCGAGCTTGATCGCGAGCGCGTTTGTTGCCGCCTTATGCGACAATCCTTAATTTTTAGTCTTGCGAACAATTATGTTGTCGCTAACCGTGAGAAAAGGTTCCGTCCAATCTCACAGGCTTAATGTAAACTTTTTTTGAAAAGTCCTGTCCGCCAGGAACGCCAACCGCGTCCGCGCGGCAGCGTTGACAATGCCTAAAGACTTTTATGTATTTTTCGCATTCGCTTCTTGCCCAAGACAAGTCGGCGCAAGATGGCGCGCTACACCAAGAAAACTGATGCTGAGGTATCAGCGGAATTATGTTGTAAACTGTCGCGCCGCGCTCAGCGACTGTTTTTGCCACAAGCGGAATGTGCTCGCGGTTTATTTCAGGAATGAAAACCGTGTTCACCTTTACTGTCACGCCCGCGCTTGAAACTTTTTCTATTCCTTCCAGCTGGTTCTTTATCAAAATCCGCGCGGCATCGATTCCTTCAATGCGCTTGCCATTGTAAATTATGAACTCGTTTATCTTGGCCTGAATCTCCGGGTCAACCGCGTTTACCGTCACGGTAAGCGTGTCGATTTGCGCGTCGATTATTTGGTCCGCCTTTTGCGGAAGCAGCAAGCCGTTTGTGCTCATGCATTTTATCATTTGCGGAAACTCGTCTCGCACTTTGCGGAATGTCTCAAGCGCAAAATCGGTGGCGAGCGTATCGCCCGGGCCTGCCACTCCAACAACAGTAAGGTCAGGCGAAAGCTCTACGGCGCGTCTAATCGCGTCAAGCGCCTCGTCGGGGCTGATTATGCCGCTTGCAACACCGGGACGGTTTTCGCTCTCATTAAAGTCGCGCTTGCAAAAGCGGCAACCGATGTTGCAGCCCGGGCTTACCGGCAAATGAATGCGGCCCTTGTTCGACTTGGCGCCAAGCGCGAAGCACGGATGGCTTTTTGAGATTTCTTCAAATGTCTTTGGCATTTCGCGCCTCCTTTTTTTGCGCCAAGCGCTTTTTTATACAAGCCCTTGCTCTTTTATGGCGAGCGCGAGCCTGTCAATGCTTCCGGCGGCCTCAAAAACTTTTAGCCCTTTGTCCAGCATATAAGCGGCGGCCGGTTGTCCGATTTTTGCCACGAACAAAGCCGCGCAGTCTTTTAGCAATTGATAGGCAGGCTCAAAATTTTCGCTGCATGAGCCGCCGCAAACGGGCGGCATTTTTCGCGTTTCCACAAATTCCGCGTCGTCCGTAAAATCGTAAATCTGCCAGTATTGGGCGTGTCCAAAATGTTCGTCTACCGCAAGCCCGTCAAGGCTCGCAAAGCCTACCAAAACGCGCCCGCTATTGTTGTCTCCCATTGCCGCCTCCCATCCTAGCGGTAACGTTCGAGCGCGTTGTTGTAAACGTCTTCTATCACGCGCAAGGCTCCAGTGTAGCCCACATAGTTTGTCGTAAGGACAAGGCGCATTTGCAGCGGGTTCGCCGCTTCCACAAAACAATAATCTTTTTCTTTTGCCAAATCGCTGTCCCAGCTTGCGCCGATTATCAAGCCGCGTCCTTCATGTTTTATTTCGCGAATTATGTCGCTGGCTTTTCCCGCATCGGGAATGAACTGCGCGCTGATTTTTCTTTTTTCGCTAATTGAAAGCAAGTCGTCCAAAATATCCTGTTGGTATTTTGCCGGAGTGTTGTCTACGATGAACTGTTCGGCTGGAACGATTCCTGTTTCGTGCAGCAAAAAGCGCGAAAGGCCGACGACATATCCGGCGTCGTGAATGATGTGAGCGAACCGCGGCAAACCGTAGCGGAATTCCAAGAGGAAAGTGGCTAGGTTGTCAATCTCTTCATAGTAAGAGTCGATTTGGTGTTGGATGAATTTCTTTGCTTTTTCAACGTCGATTTCCGCTCCGTGGGCGATGGCAAAATCCAAGACTCCGTTCAAAAAGGCTGTTGTGGCGTTGTCGCCAATCGGAACAGAATGGAACCAATAATATTCTTGGTCGTAGCGCGCCTTTAGGTTGTCCGCGATTGTCTTTCCGTACCATGGAGAAACCAAAATGTTAAAGTTGGCGCGCGGAATTTGCTGCCATTCTTTCACGCCCTTGCAGTCGGGGCCGAACAAGACATGAACTTTAAGGCCAAGGCCTTTAAGCAAGCGCCGGTATTCAGCCAAGTTGCTTTTCCAAAATGGGTCTTGAAATGGAATGCTCGCGATTAAGTTGACAGTGTTCTTTTCCGAGCGAGGTTCGTTTTGATCTTCAAAGCGGGTAACATATTGGTCGATGATTGCGTTGACCACCGACGCGTGCGAAACATAATTGTTCGACTTGAAGCCCGGCGTATCCACGGCTACAATAGGCTTTCCTTGTTCGACAAATTCATCTACGACGCCTTGAACGTCGTCGCCTACAATTCCGCCGGTGCAGCCTGACATGACAACCTGCAAGTCTGTGTCCAAAACCTTGTATGTATTTTCTATGTTTTCGCGCAAGTGCTTGATTCCGCCAAAAACAACTTCCTTTTCGGTAAAGGCTGTGCAAGGGCTTGTGGAACCGCCCGCGTAGCCTTTTGAGCGCGCGAAAAAGCCGCTTATCATTTCGCCGCAGCCCGGTCCTGAATGCAAAATCGGAACAGCCCTTGGAATTGCAACTACAGTCTGCAAGGCGCCGAGCGCGCATGTGTATCTTTCTTGTTCAATTGAACCTGTGTAATTCGCCATATAAAAGTTCTCCTATCGCGCGGCTGTTCGCGCGAGTTTTGTTGCGAGCGCGAATGTTGCCGCTTATGCGGCTAACAAATCATTGTTGGCTTGCCAACTATTTTGTTGCCGCTATTTCTCCTATCGCCCTTACTTATATTGGAAGTAATCCGTCTGTTGGGTCAGCCACCACTTTGTGTAAGGGTTCAGCGCGTGCTTTTGAAAGTTTTTGACAAACTCGTCGTTCTCAATCGTTTCAACAATCATTTTGCCGTATTTGACAAGGCCTTCATATCCCATGCCGGCGTGCTCGTCGCCAACAAGCAAGCTTGGAATGCCGAGCTTTGCGCCCCACAAGGTCATTCCGCCGTGACGCGCGAGCATTACGTCAGGGTGAACTTTTATCAGCGCGTTGACTAATTCAAATTCCTGCTTGTTGCAAACATTAAAATGCGGAACATCGCCGTAGTCTCCGACTCGTTGCTTGAGCTGGTCGTTTTCATCCCGGCCCGAGTCAAACGTCGCGTCGTGGTGGAATACCGACGCTCCGACGGCTTTAAGCCCAAGCTCTCCGATTATGTCCAAGAGCGCGTGTCCGTGCGCGGCGCCGGCCGCTACGTATGCGGACTTTCCTTGCAATTTTTTTCTTATCTCTTCGATTTGCGGAAGATATTTTTCTTTTTTCTCCGCGATGACTTTTTCGGCGATGTCTTCTTTGCCTAAAAGTTTTCCCAGCGCGCGGAACCATCTGTCGGTCTGCGCGATTCCGTATGGCGGCGCGCTCGCCAATTCCGGAACGCCAAAGTCTTGCTCCAAGACAGCGCCCAAATATGTTCCCAATGTCGAGCACGCTTGAACGGTGGCGCAAGCCTCTCCCGCGCGGCTCAGTTCTTCAACTGTGTTAAATGGGGTCAAATAATTTGGCTTTGCTCCAAATGGAGCGAACCAGTCGGCAAAAGCGTCGCTGCCCCAAAAGTTTATGACATTAATCATGTCGTCGCGATGTTTGTCGGCTTTTTTGATAAGTTTGCGAGCCATTCCGTGATAGGCGGCGTCAAATCCAGTCGTCCAAACTTTGGAGCGGAAGCCTTCGCAAGCAACGCCCACAATTGGTATTCCCAATTCTTCCTGGGCTTTGTCGCAAACGCTTTGAACGTCGTCGCCTACAATTCCCACCGCGCATGTAGTCAATACAAAAATCGCGGCGGGCTTAACTCTTTCGTACACCTCGCGAATCGTAGCCTCAAGCTTTGCGTTTCCGCCGTAGACCGTGTCTTTTTCCTGGAGGTTTGTCGAAAAGATGCGGCGGCGGCGGTTTGTCTTGTTGCGCAGCGAAGCGTTGACTCGGTAAGTCATGTTGAAATCATGCAAGCAAGAAGAGCAGCCAACAGGCCCATGCGAAATCACCGCGGCGTCGGTCACCATCGAGACCATGCAGCCGGCGCGCGCCGTAGAGCAACCAATGCATTGGGTGAACTTTCGGTTATGGTCCTTGAGTCCGTCCGCCGAGAGCTTCACCAAATCGTCCGCATTGCCCAAAAAGCCGGTGATTGAATTAATTCTAATTTCGCGAATTTGCACGTCCGGCAAATTTAGGTTTACTGTTGACATAATCTTCTCCTATTAAAAAGAAATTACGAATGTTGCCGCCTATTGCGGATTGATAATTAAAAAATCAATCCGCAAAAAGAGCGAGTCAAGGCTTTAAGCGGCAGCGCGCCTTGACCGCTATTATTTAACCGGAATTACGGCTCCGTTATACTTGTTCTTTATCCACTGCTGAACGTCGTCGCTAAGCAAAACCTTGACCAGCTTTTGAATCGCGGGGTCGTTGGCGCGGCCAGCCTTTGCTACGATGATGTTTCCGTAAGGGCTGTCGGCGGCTTCTTGGGCCAAGATGTTTGTCTTGATTCCAGACTCAAGAATTTTGTTGGTGTTGTTTACGAACAAGTCGTAGTCGGCGCGCGTCGGTATGATTTGAAACGCGTTGATTTCGACAATTTTAATTGGTTTTAGGTATTCAACGATGTCGCCTACGTTCGCGTCAAGAGCGCTCAAAGAATGCTCGCTCAATTTGATAAAGCCCAAATCGTTCAAAAGCTTAAGGCCGCGGTATTCGTTGGTTCCGTCGTCGGGAACGGCGATGACAAGTTTTTCGGGAACGTCTGAAAGCTTTGTGTACTTGTCGGAGTAAAGAGAAATTGGCTCAACGTGAATTGCGGCAACGCTGACCAAGTCCCAGCCGTTCTGCTTGTTTACAGAGTCCAAGTAGGGCTTGTGCTGGAAGTAGTTGAAGTCGGCCTCGCCATTTGCCGTTTTTTCGTTTCCAAGGTTGTCGGAAGCGTCCTGCAAGGTCACTACTTTGATTCCTTCTTTAAGCAATGCGGGGGCGGCGTAGTCGATGATTTCCTGGTGCGGAACCAAGTCGATGATTCCTTTTAATGTAACAATTCCGTCATTGCCTTTGGCTCCACTTTTTTTTGCGCAGGAGGCGACTGAAAGCGCCGCCACAATTCCCAAAAATCCAAAAATAATTTTTTTCATAAATATTCTCCTTTTTTTTCCTTATATTAAGGCTCTTGTTTTTAAAATTCTGTTTGACACAAAATTTCCCACGCTTTGGACAATCTGAACCAGAACGACCAAAACGTAAATGCAGGCTAACAGCTTGTCATGCTGAAAGCGTTGGTAACCATAGCGAACGGCAACGTCTCCGATTCCGCCCGCGCCGAACATTCCCGCTAGCGCCGTCATCGAAAGAACCGCTATTACCGTAATGGTAAAGCCTCGTATCAACGACGGCAAAGTTTCGGGAAGCAGCGCGTGAAAAATAATCTGCAAGTTTGACGAGCCGATTGATTTGGCCGCCTCTATCTTGCCCTTGTTAATTTCCAGCAGGCTGCTTTCTACAACGCGCGCGTACATCGGAATGCAACTTGCGGCGATAGCCACAATGCAAGGATTCGCTCCGTAACTTTTTCCGAACAAAAAGCGCGCCAAAGGAATGAGCATGATAATCATCACCATCTGCGGCAAAGAGCGCAGCGTGTTGATGAGCCAACCCCAAACCTTGTAAACTGCTGGCAGCGGAAAAAGTCCGTCGGGGCTTGTCACAGTCAACAAGACTCCGAGCGCCAAACCAAACACCAAAACAATCAGGCTGGCCAACGCCGTCATGTAGAGAGTGTCAAAAATTGAAGGCCAAAGTTTTGACCAGATTTCGACGGAAACCGATGATTTCAGAACCGCCCACAAACTGTTGTCCAACAAACTCATGTCCTTCTCCTTTTTAAATTGTATACATTCCGTCTTTGCACAACTGTTCGTTGTTCAAACGGAAGAAGACCTTTGCAAAAAGCTCGCCGGTGCGGCTTTCAGGATTGTTGAAAATGTTAAAGACGCTTCCTTCTTCAACAATTTTTCCTTCCTCCAAAACAGCCATTCTTTGGCAAGCGTATTTTACGGCTTCAAGTTCATGCGTTATCATCAAGATTGTGATGCCGGTTTTTTCGTTTATCTCTTTAAGCAAATCCAAAATTTGCAGCGTGGTCTGCGGGTCAAGGGCGCTTGTCGCCTCGTCGCTGAGCAAGACGTCCGGGTTGTTGATTAACGCGCGCGCGATTCCCACGCGTTGTTTTTGTCCGCCGCTCAAGGCTCCAGGGTAAATGTCCAGCTTGTCTGTCAGGCCTACAAGTTCCGCGGTCTCTTCCACGCGGCGTTTTATTTCTTTTTTGGGAACGCCAGAAATTACCAACGGGTAAGCAATATTTTTGTATACTGTCTTTGCTTCGAACAAGTTGAATGTCTGGAAAATCATTCCGATTCGCCGACGTTCCACCCTAAGCTCCTTTTTTCCCAAAGCCAATATGTCGGTTCCTCCGATTATGATTGAACCCTTGTCGGGAGTCTCCAGGCGGTTTATGCAGCGAGCCAAGGTGGATTTTCCCGCTCCCGAAAAGCCTATTATTCCAAAAATTTCGCCCTTATATATTGAAAGGTTTATGCCGCGCAAAACGGGCAGCGCCTGGCCGTGAGGATAGTATGTCTTGTATAGATTCGAAATCTCAATGTAAGCCATAAAAAGTCCCTCAAAGAATAAATACCTATTAAACCGATAGGAAATATTCTAAATTATAATGAACAATATCTTTTATTGCGCAGTTTGTCAATAGATTTTTTATACAATCTCTATATTAGAAGGTATAGAAAAAAACTATAACGATTCTTTCCCTTGACAATTCGCGCAAAAAGTGAAAAATAAAAAATATGGAAAATTTGACTGAAAGCGCCAAGCAAATTCGAGACGTAATAAATTACATCAAGATTTTCAAAAACGCTTTGGCTGTAATTCACATTGACGACGAGATAATCGATTCGCCATTATTGCCAAGCCTCATTCACGACATCAGCTTGATTCGACAAGCCGGCCTAAAAGTCATTGTCGCTCCAGGCGCCAGAAAGCAAATCAACCAAATTTTGGACAGCGCGAAGATTCAATGGAAAATTCAAAATGGCTCTCGCGTTGCGGACGAAAGCGCCATGCCTTTAATCAAGACCGCGGCCTTTGACGTTGCCAACACAATCATGAATCATTTTTCAGGCGAGAAC
>JAILDQ010000037.1 GCA_024689365.1 Treponema sp.
AAATAAAAAAAATAATAAGGAATGAATTATGGAATTTCGTGAATTGAACGAAAACGATTTGGAATCGCTCATAAAACTTTACGAGCAGCTTGACGGAGCGAACGCAGATTTTACGGTAGAAGCCGCGCGCGCAATTTGGAAAAGCGAGATTGAAGACAACAAAAACATAAAATATTTTGGAGCCCTTCAAGACGGCAAGGTTGTTTCAACTTGCTTCTGCCTGATAATTCCCAACCTCACGCGTATTGGAAGTTCGGCCTGTTTTGTTGAGAACGTTGTCACCGACAAGGCTTTTCGCGGTCAGGGACTAGGAAGAAAAATCATGGAAATGGCGATCGCTTTTGCCCGCGAAAGGGATTGCTACAAGGTGATTCTGGAAAGCGCAAGTTTCAGAAAAGAAGCGCATCAGTTTTACAGGAACCTTGGCTTTGACGGTGACGCAAAAAAAGCCTTTATCATGAAGCTTAAGGATTATTAAAATTCATTCTGTTGTAATGAAAAGGGGTGAAAAACTACGATGATTGAAGAGATAAAAGAGCCCGACAAAAAGCAGGCCATTGCAAAGAAAAAGGTCTTGACGGGTGCTACGAATGCGATGAACTTTATGATTGCAAAAAAGGTTTTTACTCATTAGGTAAAGAAACTAATGCTATAAGGGTGATGGCTTTGTTCATTAAAAAATACGGCAAAAAAGAATTGGTGAAAGTCTTGGACACACTTCATAAAAAAAAGAATTTCCAGAAAATTCAGGAAGTCCTTGGTTATGAAATCGAGGACGGCCTGAGGATTTTGGAGAAGAACAGGTAGGTGAAAAATCGGAGAGCCTAGAAATAATAACAATCAGGACTGCAAATACTTTACGAAAGATTATATCTATTTAAATGGGGCGGCAAAGAAAATGAATGAAAAATTAATCGAAGAGGCAAAACTGTACATACAAGAAATATTCAAGGATAATTCTGACGGACACGACGCAAACCATTCGCTGAGAGTTTACAAGAATGCTCTTCAAATCGCCAAAGCGTATCCAGAATGCAACATGACGGTTGTCGCTTTATCTTCTTTACTGCATGATGTTGATGACCACAAACTGTTTGACACAACAGATAACATGAACGCAAGGCAATTTCTTAAAAGTCACGACATCGGGAATGATGACATAGAATTAATCTGTCAAATTATCAACGGAGTGTCTTTCAGTAAAAACAAAGAAAAACACCCCGAAACTTTAGAAGGAAAAATCGTGCAGGATGCGGACAGAATAGATGCCATCGGAGCTGTAGGGATTGCAAGAACTTTTGCTTACGGCGGAAAGGCTGGAAGACCTTTGGAGTCTTCTGTACAGCATTTTCATGACAAACTTTTGCTTCTAAAAGATAAAATGAACACGCAGGAAGCCAAAAAAATTGCCGAAAGCCGTCATTTATATATGGAAGAATTCCTAAGAGAATTCCAAAAAGAATCAAAAATATGAGTCCAACATAAGGAAATGGCGTTCGCCGCAAGATAGGAGAATAAAATGAAAGCATTTATAGTTTACTGCCATCCATCTGAAAATTCTTTTACACGTCATGTAAGGGATTCGTTTATAAAGGGTATTGAAGATTCTGGAAATGAATACGTTCTTTCCGAATTATACAAGATGAATTTTAAGACTGATATGAGTGAGCATGAATATCTGCGCGATGCAAATTACAAGAACACACCAGACGTAGCAGAAGATGTTTTGGCCGAACAGAAAAAAATAAATTCTTCCGACGCAATTGTTTTTATCTATCCGGTCTTTTGGACGGAAGCGCCGGCAAAGCTTGTAGGCTGGTTTGACAGGGTCTGGACTTACGGTTATGCTTATGGCGAAAACAGAAGAATGAAAGTTTTGGACAAAGCCCTCTTCCTTGTGACGGCTGGAAACACGATGGAACGTCTTGAAAAATTCGGACTTCTGGACAGCATGAAAAAAGTCATGATTGGCGACAGAATTTTTGACCGCGCGAAAGAATCCGACTTTCTTCTTTTTCCGGGAATGACAAGGGAACTTTCCACGCGAGAGCAAGACTGGGATAAAAATCTCAAAGCGGCTTACGAGAAAGGAAAAAACTTTTTTTAACGGAGGAAAGAATGAACATTGATTTTATCGACAAGGGAAAAACTTTTGACTGGGGAAAGACTTCCGAGGATTATGCAAAATATCGGGACATTTATCCACAGGAGTTTTATGATTACATTCTGAATCTCGGGCTTTGCAAGGACGGCCAAAATGTGCTGGACATTGGAACAGGTACCGGTGTTCTTCCAAGAAACATGTACAAATTCGGCGCAAACTGGACGGGCACTGATATTTCTCCAGAGCAGATTGAGCAGGCAAAAAGACTCGCTCAGGAAGCCGGAATGAAAATTAACTTTCTTGCAACGCGTGCGGAAGAGATTCATTTTCCAGATTCAAGCTTTGATGTGATTACGGCCTGCCAGTGCATCTGGTATTTTG
>JAILDQ010000151.1 GCA_024689365.1 Treponema sp.
TTACAGAACGCAAAGCCGGAATAGATTATGTAAGCCGCCTTGTAAAGAACGATGAAATTGCCGCAAACGAATACAACCTTTCTGTTTCAAGTTATGTAGAAGCCGAGGACACAAGGGAAGTAATTGACATAAAGGTCCTGAATAAAGAAATTGAAAAAATCGTAGCCAAAGAAAATACCCTTCGTTCTGAAATCGACAAAATCATCAGGGAGATTGAAGGATAAATGAGTAAACTTGATGATTTTAATTTAGGAGGGGAAAGCCTTCCCCTGCGCGCCCACTTCGTTGGTCGCTACCCCTTCTGCGGGGGACACCCCCGCAACGCCCCAGTATTGGCAGGAGGAAAAAATGAGTAAATTGGATGAACTGATAAAGGAACTTTGCCCAAGCGTGGTGGAGTACAGGAAACTGGGTGAAATTGCAGATATTAAACGTGGTGAACGCATAACAAAAACAGATTTAGTAGAAGATGGTTTATTCCCGGTTGTAAGTGGGGGAACTGCACCAATGGGATTAATAAATAAGAAAAATCGTTATGCCAATACAATAACAATCTCGTCTTATGGGGCTGCTGGATTTGTGGATTTTCAGAAAAAGGACTTTTGGGCCAATGATGTATGTCTATCAGTTTTTCCCCAAAAAACAGTTGTAAATAAATATTTATATTATGCATTGAAAAATCAGCAAACTTATATTTATGCAAATACAACAAAAGCAATTCCTGACCATATTCCAACAAAGTTTTTGGAAAATCTTGAAATCCCCGTGCCCCCTCTCCAGGTACAGAATGAAATTGTCCGTATTCTTGACAAGTTCACCTCGCTAGAAGCGGAGCTAGAAGCGGAGCTAGAAGCTCGCCGCAAACAGTATGAATACTATCGCGACTCGCTTCTTACTTTTGGGGATGATGCCATGCCTGACGGCAGGCAGGTGGAATGGAAAACTTTGGGAGAGATTGCAAAGTCTGTTTCATCAGGAAAAAATAAAAAAAAGGATTCATTTGGAGATTTTATCGTATACGGATCTACAGGCCCAATCGCAAAAACAGATAAGTATATATATAACAAAGAACAGATATTAATTGCACGTGTTGGTGCAAATGCAGGTTTTGTATATAAAGCTAATGGGAAGTATGATGTTTCTGATAATACTATAATAGTTGATTTATTAGATACTTATAATCTTCAGTATATTTTTTATTCATTAAAAAATATGAATCTCCATAAATATGCTAAAGGTGGAGGCCAACCACTAGTTACTGCTGGAGAATTAAAAAATATCAAAATCCCACTTCCTCCTCTCGAAGAACAAGAACGCATCGTCGCCATCCTCGACCGTTTTGAATCTCTCTGCAACGACATCACTTCTGGCCTTCCCGCTGAAATAGACGCTCGCCGCAAGCAATACGAATATTACCGCGACAAGCTTTTGACTTTTAAGAAAAAAGGGGCGTGAACACAATTTACACTAACTTGAATTTTTTTTGAATTTGTGTAAAATCTTATATTATGAAAACCATAAAGCGGGAATTGTATCTTTCTCAAATACGTAAGTATTACGAAATCGACCTCATAAAAGTCCTTGTAGGCGTGCGGCGTGCGGGCAAATCTGTCATACTAAAGCAGATAATGGACGAGCTCAAAAAAACGGCGGATAAAAAACATATCGTTTACATAAACTTTGAGGACTTAGAGTATTCAGAAATCGACACGGCAAAAAAACTCAACGACACGATAAAGGCGCTGATTGTCGATTCAAAAAGATATTATCTTTTTTTTGATGAAATTCAACATGTGAAAGAATTTGAAAGGGCGCTCGCCTCTTTTAAAGCCACATTGAACGCCTCGATTTTTGTCACAGGCAGCAACTCAAAGCTCCTTTCCGGCGAATTGGCTACGCTTCTTGTAGGAAGAACTGTAGAATTTCAAATAATGCCCTTTTCGTATTATGAAGCCGTTCAGCTTTTGAAAAAAAACAAAATGGAGCTACCCGAGGATTTCATTTATGATTACATAAAATGGGGCGGCCTTCCACAGCGTTTTGACTTTACGGAAGAAAAGGATATAAAAAAATATATAGAAAACGTCTATTCGGGCATCGTTGAGAAAGACATTTACAAAAGAGATTCGCAAATTGAAAAAGAAAAATTCAATTCAATCGCTTCCTACATTCTTTCAAACGCAGGAAAAGAATTTTCCGCTCAAAGCGTGGTAAATTACTTTGTCAGCAACAATGAATCAAATAAAAAAACAATCGAAAAAAAGAGCGTTTACAATTACATAGACAAGCTGCAAAAATCTTATCTTATTTCTAGAGTGAAAAGATTCAACATCGTCGGAAAAGAAGTTTTAAAAACAATCGAAAAGCACTATGCCATTGACACAGGCTTTAGAACAATAAATACGAATCTTGTAAATTATGAAGATACTTTCTTTCTGGAAAACATAATATATAATGAATTGATTCTGCGCGGCTATTCGGTTTACACAGGAAAAACTTATAAAAGCGAAATCGATTTTGTTGTGACAGACGGAAAGAAAAAATGTTTTGTTCAAGTCTCATATTTAATGCCCGGCCAAGAAACCTTAAAGCGAGAATTCGGAGCGTTTTCGCCCGTAAAGGATTCTTCGCCAAAATATGTTCTTTCCTTGGACAAAATCGATTTGTCGCATGATGGGATTACGCATATCAACATAGAAGATTTTCTTTTGCACAAAAAAGATTTGTTTTTATCATAAAAAAGAGGCGCAAATATGTATAACATTGTCCTTGAATCAAACGAAGCCACAGTAGTCGCGGAATACATTCCCGCCTACGCTAGGAAGCAAGAGTATCAGAGCGAAGCCCAGCTTGAAGAATCCTTCATCAAGCTTTTGGAGCAGGAAGGCTACGAGCGTTTGCGCGTCAACAGCGAAGAAGAGTTGATAGACAACTTGCGCCTCCAGCTGGAAAAACTCAACAACTTCAAATTCACGGACAACGAATGGAAAACATTTTTCTCCCAGAGCATCGCCTCCAGCAACGACGGCATCGTTGAAAAAACACGCCGAATTCAAGAGGACTACATTCAAGTTCTAAAGAGGGACAACGGCGAGTCAAAGAACATTTACCTGATTGACAAGCAGAACATCCACAACAATTCCCTGCAAGTCCTGAACCAATATGTCGTGGCCTCTTACAAGGAAGGACAAAAAAACGGCGGCCGCTACGACAACCGCTACGACGTAACGATTTTGGTCAACGGCCTTCCTATGGTTCACTGCGAGCTAAAGAGACGCGGCGTGGCGATCCGCGAAGCCTTCAACCAAATCAAGCGCTACAACCGCGACAGCTTTTGGGCGGGCTGCGGCCTGTTTGAATACATTCAAATCTTCGTAATCTCCAACGGAACAAACACCAAGTATTACTCAAACACAACCCGCGAAAGCCACATAAAAGAGGCCAACACAAAAAAAGGCAGCTCCAGAAAGACAAGCAACTCCTTTGAGTTCACCTCATACTGGGCCGACGCGAACAACAAGATTATAAACGACTTGGACGACTTTGCCAAAACCTTTTTGGCAAAGCACACCATTCTAAACGTTCTCACAAAATATTGCGTGTTCGACACAAACGACACGCTGTTGGTAATGCGCCCCTATCAAATAGCGGCGACGGAAAGAATCCTTAACAGGATTTTGGTTTCGTCAAACTACCACAAGGAAGGAACGATTGACGCGGGCGGCTACATCTGGCACACAACAGGCTCCGGAAAAACCCTCACTTCGTTCAAGACCGCCATTCTTGCAAGCAACATGGATTGTGTGGACAAGGTTCTCTTTGTCGTAGACCGCAAGGACTTGGACTATCAAACGATGAAGGAATACGACCGCTTCCAAAAGGACGCGGCCAACTCAAACAAGTCCGTCGCCGTTTTGACAAAGCAGCTTGAAGACCCTTCAAAGAAAATCATCATCACAACAATCCAAAAGCTTGGAATCTTCGTAAAGAAGAACAAGAGCCATCCGATTTACAACAGCCACATTGTAATGATTTTCGACGAATGCCACCGCTCCCAGTTTGGAGAGCTTCACAAGGACATCGTAAAAAGCTTCAAGAAATTCCATCTCTTTGGATTTACAGGAACGCCGATTTTCCAAAAGAACGCAGGCTCAAACGGAACAGGCGGCATAAGGACGACCGACCAAGCCTTTGGCGAAAAGCTCCACACCTACACAATCGTTGACGCAATAAACGACCACAATGTCCTTCCCTTCCGCATCGACTACATAAAGACAATCAAGATGAAGGACGGAGTCAAAGACAAGGAAGTGGCAGGAATAGACAAAGAGGCCGCCTTGTCTTCCCAAAAAAGAATGGAGGCCGTCGTCTCCTACATCATCGAGCGCTTTGACCAAAAGACAAAACGCAACTCAAACGCTGGCTATTATAAATTCAAGGCCCTGCAAAACATAGCGGAAAGCGCCCAAGCAAAAGACCGCTCGGCCGTAAAAGAAATAAAGCAGGAAAGGCGGCTTTCAGGCTTCAACTCAATTTTTTGCGTCCAGTCAATAGAGACCGCGATAAAGTATTACCAAGAATTCAAAAGGCAGCTGGAAGCCAATCCGCAATCAGGCCTTAAGGTCGGAATGATTTACAGCTTTGGCGCGAACGAGGCCGAGGACGAGAACGGATTTGTTGACGACGAAAACTCCGACGACACATCAGGCCTTGACGTGGTGAGCCGCGACCATTTGGAATCGGCCATCAAGGATTACAACAAGATTTTCCACACCGACTACGACACATCAAGCGACAAGTTCCAAAACTATTACAAGGACGTTTCCCTCCGAATGAAGAACAAGGAGCTGGACATTCTTATCGTAGTGAACATGTTCCTTACTGGATTTGACGCGACAACCATGAACACCTTGTGGGTGGACAAAAACCTAAAGATGCACGGCTTGATTCAAGCCTACAGCCGCACAAACCGCATATTGAACACGGTAAAGAACTTCGGAAACATCGTTTGCTTTAGAGACCTTTCGGAGCAAACAGACGAGGCCGTAGCCTTGTTCGGCGACAAGAACGCCAAGGGCACTATTCTTTTAAGAAGCTTTGACGACTACTACAACGGCTTTACAGACGAAAAGAACAAGCATCACAAAGGCTACACGGAACTTGTCAACGAACTTTTGACAAAGTTTCCCCTCAACGACTATCAGCAAAGCGTTGCCGGTGAAAAAAAGCAAAAGGAATTTGTCACCCTCTTTGGCGCGATTCTGCGCATGAGGAACATTCTTACAAGCTTTGACCAATTTGAAGGCGACAGCCTTTTGAATGTAAACGACCTTCAAGACTATCAAAGCCATTACATCGACCTTCACGACCAAATGAGGCCAGGCGTGGAGGCGGAAAAAGAGAACATCAACGACGACATTGTTTTTGAGATGGAGCTTATAAAGCAGGTTGACATAAACATCGACTATATTCTCATGCTTGTCTCAAAATACCATGACTCGAATTGCAAGGACACGACGATACTTGTTGACATCAACAAAGCTATCGGCGGCAGCATAGACCTTAGAAGCAAGAAAGACCTTATCGAAGACTTCATCAACCAAATCAACGCCTCGTCCGACATTCAAAAAGACTGGGCGGCTTACATCCAAAAAAAGAGGGAAGATGAGCTTAAATCGATTACGACGGAACTAAAGCTAAAGCCCGACGAGACAAAGGCCTTTATCGAAAACTCTTTCCGCGACGGAGCCTTGCGCACCACTGGCACGGACATAGACAAGATTCTTCCGCCCACTTCGCGCTTTGGCGGCGGCAACCGTTCCCAAGTAAAGAAGACCGTCGTCGAAAAGCTCTTGGGCTTCTTTGAAAGGTATTTTGGAATGTAGGGAAGGCTTGTTGGGGAATTAGTTTTATATATAATGAGTGGTTTGTTTCTGGGGACAAAAAACAAATTCCAAAAGGCAAAAAGAAAAATAGCAAAACCTTTAATGAAGATTGTTTAGTAAAATATTGCTCTTCTAATGAAGCAATCAAACTTACAGACATTGACGTTTCAGAAAAAGAAGCAAACAAAAAGATTGATTGTTTATTTGAAAATATTAATAAAAAAATAAAAGCTATTTATAAATAAAATAGAAAACTTGCGCCATCCATTATTGCGCGCTACTATAAAAACGCGCTTTTTCATAGCCGCCTTGTAGAAAAAAAGTGAAACACATAACCTTGCTTCTAACCGCGCTTCTTTCGCTTTCAAGCCTAGTCTTTGCTCAGCCCGATTACGATGACCTCGACCACAACAAGCCAGATCCGACAGCAAACAAAAAGCTGCAAGAACTTTCATCCTACTATGACTTTTCGCCGACTGGGGTACAAGTGTTCATCACGCCCGAATGGATTTTGTTCGACGGCGAAGAGCTCAAACTTCCGCCAAGCGAGTTCAGGCTTGAAAAAGACGGCTATTATTACGTCAAGGACAACATCGTTATTTTCGATCAGTTCCACCATCTTTTGAGTTGGCATTCCGCAAGCGGTAAATCTTTGTGACAAAGAAATTCATTTTATAAAATAAAAAAATTAACGGCGCCAAGCAAAATCAACAAAGCCCAAAAGGAATTTTACAACGCCTGCCCTTGCAATAATCCGCTTTTAGTTGTAAATTTCACAAAAGGGAAAAAGTATGAAACACGAAACAACACTCAGACAATGGCACGACGACGAACTTATAAAATTCACAAAGGAATTCAAGCTTACCTTTGGCCAATGCGACATCAACAACAAACTGACTTTGGCCGAGCTTTTGCTTATGACCTCAGACACCGCGGTTGAAGACTACAACCAAAAAGGCCTTTCTTGGCAGTTTTTGGTAGACAACGGAGTGACGATTTTAACTTCGCGCTCGGCCTTTAACATTCAAAAAATGCCTGTGGCAAACCAAAAGATAAGCCTTACGACTTGGGAAGAAAAACCGGCGGGCCTTCAGCTTTCGCGCAAATACGAAATGAAAGACAGCCAAAGCGGCGAGCTCTTGATTAAAGGTTGGAGCTATTGGACGGTGATTGACTTTAACAAAAGA
>JAILDQ010000100.1 GCA_024689365.1 Treponema sp.
AGACCAATTGATGCTGGCCTTTAATGCGGAATGGGCGGGCGGCGACCTTGTATTGCAAGAAGACGAAATCGCCGAAGCGCGCTGGTTCAAGCCAAACGAAGTTCCGTCGCTGGAAGAAATCCGCGGCTCGGTGGCCTGGAATTTGGTTCACGGAAATATGTAAAATAAATCCCGCGCGGCGCGCGGGATTTTTGTCATAAATTAGAATGTCAAAGGCTCGTCAAACAACTCAATGGCGTTGCCGTCGCCCTTGTCCAAAATAGTAAAGGCTGTCCAGTTTGTGGTCAACTTTTTATTTATGATAGGAATCACGACCTTAAAATACGGCCCCATGGTTATCTTTAGACCCAGCAAAGCCTTTAAGTGCGTCAAGGTATTGTATTGACTCAAAAATTTTTCATCGACAACAAGATGGATTTCTGGCTTTACAGTTGCAGGAACTTGAAGTCCTGTGGAAATGTATTTAAATCCGACTCCCAAACTAGGCGACAAGGTTCCGGAAATATAAATTCCAAAATCCAATCCACGCGGAATGTTTGCCGCTCCAAGTGAAGGGCCTACATAAAACACCGCGTCATCAACCGTCTTTGCGTTCGTCGGCCAAGTGTCAAAGTAACCGCCCGTAGGAATGATGCCTGTGAACTTTACGCCCCACTTGGCGCCCAAATCCACTTGTCCGCCGCAAAGAGCGGTTATGCCCGCAAAATATTGAATGTTTGTCTGAATGTTCAGCTTCCAGCCAAAATCAAAATTAAATGTTGTTTCATAAACAAAAGGAACGGGGCCAATGCTGAATGTAATCGGCTCATGGACATTCTTGACAAGCTTTTGTTTTTGTTCATCTGTAAGGAATGAATGATCGCCCATATCAAGATTTTGCATTGAAGCTTCAGCCTTGAGGAAAATAGCGGCGCCCAAGCCCTTGACTCCAAACTCGCCGGACTTGATTCCAAGATTCTTCACAAGGCTTCCCTTTACGCCCAAGGCCAAATTGACGCCGTATTGATTCAAGGCGCTTCCATTTATTTTCGCAAGATTAAGCTGATGATAGTCCTTGAATTTTTTTATTATTTCAGCGCGCTTTGAAACGTATTCAAGGTAATTCTTTCCTTTCTCAAAAGACTTGAAGGCTTGCGCGTCTTCAATTGTCGGAATGACGTTTAAAGCCGCGTAATCGTCGGGGGCGTCTTGATTTCCGCCAAGGTCAAGCGCGATGTCTGGATAAACGTTGAACAAGGTTGGAGCGTCAACATAAGCGTCGGGCGACTCGCCGTAAAGGTCGTCCAAGAAATTGCGCATTCCTTTTAAATGGCTTCGATTATCCAGATCCAATTGATCATAAGTTGTGTCTTCTGTATCCGAATCAATCCAGTCATCCCAAGTTTGATTAATACTGGCATAAGCCGTCGTCACAGTGGTGTTAAGACTATCGGCAAGGGCTGTCTTTCCTTTTGCCCTCAAATCCGCCTCAATCAGGGTAAAACTTTCGCCATCGTAAAACATCCAATTCAGTTTTCTTATGTAATCGGCGCTGCTCGTTCCGCTTATTTGGGAACACGTGGTCACCCTAGTCTGAACGCTTTGCGGAAGAGCCTCAAAAAGGGCCTTTGGTCCGTTATCACGATCGGGAAATTGATACAACTTATATGTGTAATCCGCGTGGCTGTCAGAGTGGGAGTCAATGTCCTTTAAGGCGCTTTGATAGCCGGAAGAGGGGTCTCCGGCAACGGCGTAAATCTTGCTGTCGTTTTGGTCTATTACATAATCTCCGTAAGAAACCATGTCGGATTGGGCGGGCATAGAAGTTCTAAAGTCGGTGTCGCTGTCATTCCGGTCGCCTACGATGTAAATGAAATCATCAGCCGTGTTCACGCCGTAAATGGAGCCAAGAGGCTTTCCGTTAGCCTCAGGCATTGCGGAGAACATGCAGGCCGTCAAACTATCTTCGCTGTTTACAAAGGTAAGCCAGCTGGCGTTTTCAAATCCTTTTCTTGCAATATGCGGCGTTTCGTATTTGATTTCAGAATTGCTTAAGCCAAGTTTCTTTGACTCGCCAAGCTTAAGCGAACAAGCCTGAGAAGAAAGACCAGAATTTTCGCTTGGATAATAACTGTAAATGAAAGAGACCGCGTCCTTTGTCAGGCCGGTGATTGTAATGTAGCCAAACACTTCCGAACCGTCCACTTCATAAATGTAATCTGAAAAAGATTCAGAAGTTCCAAGTCCGCTTGCCGTTCCGCGCGCGTCGACGCTAATCGTTTCGCTTGACACCAGCTTTAGAGAAGCGGTTTCCTTCTTCAACTTGCTGGTTCTAACCGCGATTTTTATGCCATACGCCAATTGGGACAAAGAAGAATTGTTAGGGTTGTAAATTAGAGAGCCGCCAATATAAGCCTTGCGCGAAAGAGCGGCGCGTGAATAATATTGGTTGAATATCAGCGCCGCCGCCATCGCATCCGACGACGAACTGTTGGAACAATTCGACAATGCGACAGTCGCCAAAGCCAAAAGGGCTGTCTTTTTCAAGAGCAAAATAAATCTTTTCATCTTCTCTCCTCCTAGAAAAAAAAGTTGAGTTTAGAGAACCTCAAGGGCCTGCTTCAAATCAGCGATCAAGTCTTCCTTGTCTTCCAAGCCGCAAGACATTCTTATCAAGCCGGCAGGAATTCCAGCGGCCGCCAATTGCTCGTCTGTCATTTGTCGATGGGTTGAAGTGGCGGGATTAAGGCAGCAAGTGCGCGCGTCGGCAACGTGAGTTTCAATCGCGGCGAGCTTTAGGTTTTTCATGAACTTTTCGGCCGCGCTTCTTCCGCCCTTAAGCTCAAAGCTTACGACTCCGCAGCCGCCTTCCGGCATGTACTTTTTTGCAAGTTGGTAATACTTGTTTCCGGGCAAGCCAGAATATGTTACGGAAGCGACCTTATCCTGCTTTTCCAAGAACTCTGCGACAGCCTGGCCGTTCTCTACATGACGGGCCATTCTTACGTGCAAGGATTCAAGGCCAAGGTTCAAGATAAAGGCTGACTGCGGCGACTGGGCCGAACCAAAGTCGCGCATGAGCTGGGCTGTCGCCTTTGTGATGAAGGCGCCTGCAAGTCCAAACTTTTTGGCGTAGGCGATTCCGTGATAAGACTCGTCGGGCTCGCACAAGCCGGGGAATTTATCGGCGTGGGCAAGCCAGTCAAATTTTCCAGAATCAACGATTGCG
>JAILDQ010000105.1 GCA_024689365.1 Treponema sp.
GCAAATCGTTTCGCTTGTAAAGACATTGCTTTTGCTTTCGATTTACTTGGAATTTGGCCGCTCGCTAAACTTGGTTTTTATCGGAGCCCTCAAAGGCGCCGGCGACATAAAGTTTCCTGTTTTGTATGGAATGTTCTCCAATTGGGTCATTATGGTCGGCGGAAGCTATTTGCTGGGCCTTAAGCTTGGTCTTGGCGTCGCCGGCTTTTGGCTTGGCATCGGAACGGACGAAACGACGCGCGGCCTTGTGATGATGCTGCGCTGGAAGAGCAAGCGCTGGATGAACAAGGCGCTGGTCTAAGCCGCTCGCAAGTTTTGGTTGAAAAACCTTGGCCTGATAGTTCGAGCGGGGCCACCGCGTCCTTTCGGACGCTGCCTTCGCCGCTCGCGCGCTTTAGTTGCAAGCCTAGGACTGCGGCGCAGCGACTTTAAGGCCTTTCAAAAGCTCCTTCCTTTCGTCACTAATCTTAAAGCTTTCGCGCGCTTTTTGAATCGCCTTGTTATGGGTCCACGCCTTCAAGCGCTTTGCCTTTATGTACGGAAGCGCCGCGTCCCACTGCTTGGCCAAAGCCTCGGCAAAGTACCACGCCACTTCCATCTTGATGTAATACTCGTCGGACTTGACGGCGGCGACCATCTCTAAATATTCAGGCGCGAAGTCCTCGTCTAAAAAATGCCTCATCAACATTCCAATCGCAAAGCGGACGGTGTAAACACGCTTGCTCTTTATCCATTTTTTTATTAGCGGCAAAAGCGCCGCGTGGTTTTTCTTAAAACATATGGGCGAGGTCTGGTCGCAAGTGGCCCAGTTGTCGATGCAGGGCAAAAAGCGCTCCAGCTCGGCGACGCACTGGTCAAAGTCCTTTATGCCGCTAACGACAAAGCCGTGCAGCTGGTTTTCTTCAAAGTATTTGTGCGGAAGGTCGGAGAGGAATTTTTGGGCGGCGGGAGCGGGCGCGGCGCGTTTTTGGCTTGCAAGCAATTCTTTGGCCAAAGCGCGCAGTTCCGGCGTTTTTATGCCCAAAATAGTTTTAGGGTCGACGTTGGGAATGATTTTTGCGGTAAAGGCGGCGGTCTTTGGGTCGGCCATTTGCCGCAGCGTTTTTGCGATTGAGTCCATAATTTTATTATACAACAAAATTCGGAACGCGCGTGGAAAATTTTACCGAATGGGATTTTCTTTTTTTATATATTTTCGTTCAACTCTTTTTGAAATGCCGCAAACAATTTCGTAGCCAATCGTTCCAATCGCCGCCGCCATGTCGTCCGCCGTTATGCATTCGTCGCCGTCTTGTCCGATGAGCGTGACTTTCGTTCCCATTTCAACGCCGTCGATATGCGTCACGTCAACCATAAATTGGTCCATGCAAACCCGCCCAAGGACAGGCGCTTTTTTTCCATTGACGAGCGTATAAAACTTATTTGAAAGAAGGCGGTTGTAGCCGTCCGCGTAGCCCGCGCACACAGTGGCAACCTTCATGTCCCGCTCGGCCTTAAAGGTCCTTCCGTAGCTTATCGACTCGCCGGCGTGAACGCTCTTTACCATGGAAACAACGCTATGCCAGCTTAATGCGGAAACAATGCCCGCGGGCAATTGATTTAAATAGCTGGGCTTCAATCCATAAAGAATTATTCCTAAACGCGCGAACACAGATTTTGACGATTTATTCCACAAGCCGCCGGCGGAATTTAGGCAGTGAACGTAAGGCAGTTTTAAATCCTCAATGCGCTTGGCCACTTCTTCAAATTTTAAAATTTGCTTGTTCGTAAAAGCGACTGATTCTTCGTCGTCGCAATCCGCCACGCATAGATGCGTGAAAATTCCTTGAACGCAAAGCTTTCCGTAATAATCGCGAATCACTTTTTCGCAATAATCAGGGTTGTCGGCGTCAAGGCCGATGCGGTTCATGCCGGTGTCAAGCGCGAAAACCGCCTTTATCCTTTTGTCCGCCGCGCTCAATTTTTGCGCGTGGCTTTCGTCCACAACAGCTTGCGTGATGTCGTACTCCGCCAACTCTTCCGCGCGCAAAATCGGAGTGTAACCCAAGACAAAAATTTGCCCCTTGATTCCGGCAAGCCTAAGTTTTATCGCTTCGTCAATCGTGGCCACCGCAAAATCTTTGGCGCCTTCTTCTTGCAAGACGGAGGCGACGTCAACATCGCCGTGCCCGTAAGCGTCGGCTTTTACAACCGCCATGACTTTTATTTTTGCCGGAAGACAATTTTTGTAAATCCGATAATTGTTTATAATCGCGCTAAGGTTTATTTCAGTCCAGCATCTTTTGTCAGTCACCAGCAATTGTCGTCTCCGGTTTTAGCGCTTTACAACGCTTCTATTTCTATCATTTCGCGGGCAAACTTGGCGCGCATTATTCTTGCAAGATGCAAGGCTTGCGGCGTGTCGCCGTGAATGCAAATTGTGTCCGCTGTTATTGGAATTTCTTTTCCCGTTATTGATTTTACCTTTCCAAATTTTATCATTTGAACGGCGCGGTCAGAAGCCTCTTCTTCGTTTGTAATCACGGCGCCGATTTTTGTACGGGGCACAAGGGAGCCGTCGTCTTCGTAAGCGCGGTCGGCAAAAACTTCGCTGGCGCATTTTATGCCAACTTCTTTTGCGGCAGTTAAAAGCGCGCTTCCGCTTAGACCAATAAGAACAAGACTTTCGTCAACTTGCGCCACGGCTTCGGCGATGGCAAAGGCAAGGCGTTCGTCTTTGGCCGCCATATTGTACATGGCGCCGTGCGGCTTTACGTGGTTCATCTTGATTCCACAGGCTTTGCAAAAAGCGTTTAGCGCGCCGATTTGATAGACAACCATCGCCTTCAATTCTTTTGGCGAAACATTCATATTCCTGCGGCCAAAGCCCGCCAAGTCAGGAAAGCCAGGATGAGCGCCGACTTTGACTCCATTCTCTTTTGCAAGCGCGACAGTTTTTTCCATCACTAGCGGGTCGGAAGCGTGGAAACCGCACGCTATGTTGGCGGAACTGATGTATTTAATCACTTCCTCGTCCATTCCGATTTTGTAATTTCCAAAACTTTCGCCCAAGTCGCAATTCAAATCAATTTTCATATAGCCGTTCCAAGTGAATCAATAATTTCTTTTTCAGTGTCCATGTTGAATCCATCCACGCTGAGGTTTTGCTTTTTCAAAACGCCGTCAACGCTTCCCATTTCAACAGTCTTTTTTATAAATGCCTTGGCCTCTTCAAAATTCATAAAGACTTTCACGCCGCTCAATTTTTCAAGATAGGCGATGATTGCGTACGCGCCCCAATTTGAAACCGTCGCGATCACAAGCTCGTCCACCGTGATGACGCAAGGCTTTAGCGAAAGCTTTTCCTCAATGATCGAGGCGACGTTTCCCATGCCGATTTCGTTTCCGCCGTCGCCAACGCCGATTGTTGGAACGATTCCAAAAGCGATGCGAAAAAACAAATCGACGCTGGCTGTCTTGTCGCTTATGCTCACGCCGCGCATGTTGGCGTATTCGCGGGCGGCGTTCTCTCCGCATCGCTCAATGCTAATCATCCCTACCGGCGTGTATTTTCCAAGCAACTCCATGCACCAGCTTACATCGGCATTCATCGGCATGTACAAAACATCGATTTCCTCCGATTCAAAAAAGCCCTTGCAAAAATCGTCGGTAAGAATCATCGGCTTAAAGCCTAGCTTTTGCAAAGCCTTGGCAAGAAACAAAGTTCCCACCGGCCCGTCAGTTTCCGCAAAGCCCGCCACATAAAATCCTGTGGCCAAGAACACAGTTCCCTTTTCCCAGTTGAGAATTGTCTGGGCGGCCTTCTTTGCGTAACTGTCGGTTTTGTAGCCGCGCAGAATGTCCATTCCTCTGCCCGAATGCCGCAAAACTATGTCTTCTATCGATTCCATAATTAAATTATGTCGGCCTTGTATCCCGTCTCTTTTTCAAAATCCTCGACGGCCGCCTTCTGCAATTTCTTCAAAAGTTCGGGCGCCTTTCCTCCGACTTTCTTTCCGTCGATTTCATACGCCGCCAATCCCAGCGTTCCTGCCGAAGTGATGAAAATTTCGTCCGCCGCAAAAAGCTCGTCCAAGTTAAAAACTCTTTCTTCATAAGGAATGCCAAGCTTTTGGCAAAGTGAAATAAAATGACGGCGTGTAACGCCCGGAAGAATCAATTCGTCCAAGGGCGGCGTGATGAAAACTCCGTCCTTGATTATGTTGACGTTTGTGTGCGCGCATTCGGTGACGCGCGATCCGCGATGAAAAATCACTTCCTTGGCGCCAGCCTCAAACGCCTTTTGGCTTCCCATAACGCTGGGCAGCAAGTTCAAGGTTTTTATGTTGCAGTGAAAAAAGCGCGTGTCTTCTTCCGTTATCAACTTGCAGGGATTTCGCAAGTCGGTCAACTTTGATTCGGTGATGTTAATCAAAAGGTTCGGCTCAACATTCGGAAAAAGGTGGTTTCGGGCCGCCGTTCCTCTTGTGACTTCCCAATAAATAAAGCAAACGCCGTCGGAGTCCATCGCGTCTATGCACTTTTGCAATTCAGCGACAAGCTCTTCTTTTGTCAGTTTGAACGGAATCTTAACGGCCTTGAGGCTGTTGTAAAAACGCTCCACATGCCAATCCGTTTCAAAAATTTTTCGGTTGGCGCAGTAAGTGGCGTCGTAAACGCCGTCTCCAAAAAACATGGCCCTGTCCAAGAAGGGAATTGTCATCTCTTCCTGCAAACCCATCTTTCCGTTGTAATACGCAACATTCTTCATTTTTTGCCTCCGTTCTATTTAATTTTGCAATTGCGCTTCTGGAATGTCTGTTATCAACATGTGTCCCGGCGCGTGCGTGATGCAAAAGTCTGGCTTTGAATTCATCACCACGCTTTGAGGAGTAACCCCACAACACCAAAAAACCGGAACCTCGCCTTCTCTAATACCGCTTGGCTCGCCAAAATCCGGCTTGCTTATGTCCTTTATACCAATCACTTCGGGCGAACCTATATGAATTGGCGCGCCGTGGACTTTCGGCACCTTGGCCGTCACCGTAACCGCTTTTACAATTTGCTCATGCCGAATTGGCCTCATCGACACGACCATTTTTCCGCTGAAAATTCCAGCGGGTTTTGTATCGATGTTAGTAAGATACATCGGAACATTGTGGTTTTCAGAAATGTTCCTGACATCTATTCCGGCGGCCATAAGCGGCGCCTCAAACGAAAAGCTGCAGCCTATCACAAAAGACACAAGGTCGTCGCGCCAATAACGGCTCGCGTCCTCGCATTC
>JAILDQ010000130.1 GCA_024689365.1 Treponema sp.
GCTCCGGCTTCCGCCAAGAACCTAAAGCCTTCCGCGTCAACTACGTTTCCGGCGCCAACTTTTACGTCTTTTCCAAAGTTTTCGTGAATGTCCTTAAGGGCCCTGCGCTGCCATTCGGTGAAGCCTTCAGAAGAGTCCAAGCACAAAACGTCGGCTCCAGCCTTTAGCAAAAGGGGAACGCGCTCCATGTAATCGCGGGTGTTGATTCCGGCGCCTACAATGTAGCGTTTTTTGTTGTCCAAAAGTTCAAGCGGATGCTCTTCGTGGCTTGCGTAGTCCTTGCGGAAAACCAAGTACTGGAGGTTTCCGTTTTTGTCAACGATTGGAAGCTGGTTGATTTTGTGCTCCCAAATAAGGTCGTTGGCTTCGTCAAGGGTAATGTCGCTTTGGCCAAGAACCAAGTCCTTGAGGCCAGTCATATACTTGCTTACCGGGTCGTCGGGATTGCAGCGGCTCATTCTAAAGTCGCGCTCGGTGATGATGCCCATAAGCTTTCCGTTGTGCTCGCCGTTTTCAGTTACGGCTACAGTTGAATGTCCTGTCTGCTCGATTTTTTCTGTAAGCTCTTTGAGCGTCTGGTCGGGGCGGATGTTTGTGTCGGAGGAAACAAAGCCTGCCTTGTACATTTTTACGTGCGCGATCATCGCGGCTTGGTCGGCGATTGTTTGCGAGCCGTAGATAAAGCTGATTCCGCCTTCTTTTGCCAAGGCGATTGCCATTTTGTCGTTTGAAACGGATTGCATTACGGCGCTGACCATCGGAATGTTCATGTAAAGAGCGCTTTCTTCGCCGGCCTTTTTATTGTAGCGGACAAGCGGAGTTCGCAATGACACGTTCGCCGGAATGCAGTCAGCTGAAGTGTAGCCCGGAATCAAAAGATACTCATCAAATGTGTGTGACGGTTCGTCAAAAAAATACGCCATAATCTTACTCCTCTAAAAAAAATTAAATCAGTATATTAAATATTTTGCTTCAAGTCAAGAGACCTTTGGGGGAGGGCGTTTAAGATGGCTTTTTGCCTTGAAACGAGGCGTTTAAAATAAAAGCGGCGGCTGTAAAGGAGAAAATCAGCCGCCGCCCTGGAGGTTTTCATTATGTACCGCTTGACTGTAACTATAAAATAAGCAATTTTGGGGCAAAAAGGTTACGGATAATGGCAAAAAATAGTGAAAAAAAACAAAAAAAAGGCGGAATTCCAAAGGAATCCGCCTTTTTTGCCATTTGTGGCGCTGCTTACCTAACCCAAATGGTCACAAGGTCTCTAAATGAAGTTCCCGCGCAGCCAAAAGTCAAAGTGACAATGTCGTCGCTTGCGGTTCCCAACTTGGTGATGTTGCTTTCATAAGGACCGATGCCGGCAAGCAGAGAGCCTGAATTGAACATTAACGGCCCCTTGTAAGCGATTGTCGGAGTGTTTCCTTGCCAGTCATTGTCTCTATAAATATTGGCGGTTGGCAGGTCTGTAAAGGGGATTGAAGAATTCGCTATGTATGTCTTGGACAAGCTCGTTGACGTATTGCACCAACCGTAAAAGGGCTCCCAAAGGTTTATCGCCGTAAAGGGGTAAAGATATGTTTGAGTGTTTCCTGACGAATCTGTGTAAGAGCAAGTGTAGGCGCTTTGGCCGGGATAAGTCGGCGCGTTTTTGTTCATTCCGGCTCCCGAGGCTTCTTCCAGCTGGTCGCCAGCAAATTTTTGCAAGAGGCTTTCCGCAGTGTAATTTGTTCCGTTTACGGTATTCACGGCTATAAGAATTGAATCCATGTCAACGTAAGCGTTTTGAGCCATTTCCTTAACGAACTTTACGCCTCCAAAGTTTCTGGTAAGCCAGGCGGAAAACTTGAAGGCCGCCGCGTAGGTTGCGGAAGATTCGCCTGTAAGGCCGTTAAAAGACGCGATTTCGTTTCCTCTGGACAATCTTCCCTTTGGCGAGCTGCCTATGTTGTTTGCCGTGTTTTTGTCTGTTATTGTATCAAGCACTCCAAAGTAATTTTGCATCATGTCTTCGCAAGTCATCGCAAGAAGCTCTCCGTACCAATAAGTCCATGCCACGCCATTTAAA
>JAILDQ010000186.1 GCA_024689365.1 Treponema sp.
TGACCAAAGCGCGCGTCTTTCCGCTTCCCGCTCCAGCCAACACTCGAATGTGGCCTTCCGTGCTTTGAACCGCGTCAAGCTGTTCTTCATTCAGTTTTGAAAAAATGTCGGCTTCTTTCTTGGGCATAAAAAGATTTTAGCGCAAAAGGCATTTTTTTCAAAGCCTTTTTTTCTCAATTCGTGATATAATATAAGAAAGGAGACTTTTTTCATGTCAAAAAAAAATAATGCAAACACAAGTGAAAAATCACCAAAACTTACTGTGCCTGAAATCATAGACTATTGCAAAAACACGCTTGGACTTTCCTTTGCTCTTATGGATGAAGAAAATGCGAAGACCTTTCTTGAAAAGAATAATTTCTTTTTTAGGCTTAAACAGTACTGTTCAACTTGCACAGAACAAACAAAAAGCGGAAAATACATTGGACTTGATTTTGGACATCTTGTTGAACTTTCAATCATTGATATGTTCCTAAGAAAAATTCTCCTCAAAATGACAATCGATTTGGAACACTACCTCAAAGTCAAGCTCGTAAACTTTTGCCAAAACAATCCTGCTGACGACGGTTACGAGGTGGTTGAAAAATTCTTGGAAAGCCATCTAAAAATAAAAGACTACATCTCGCAAACAAATAGAAATACCGGATATGGAGAAAATTCATTTGAGAAATATCTACCCGCTCCCGCAGTTTGGAATTTTGTAGAAATGATAACTTTTGCAGACTTCATCAGTTTCTACGCCTTCTATTATGACTTTATGCGCTCTGATTGTGAATACATAAAACACTTTGATTCAGTTCGCCGCATACGAAACGCTTGCGCCCATAATGTTTGCATGTTGTCTTCATTCAAACCTGTCCAAGGATTTAAAAGCGATTTAGAAACCAACTTTGAACTCTTGGGCGGAAACATTGGCGTTGGCAATGGAACAATTTCCACTTGCATGAAAGTTCCACTACTGAATGACTTTGCAGTTATGCTTTCTGTATACACAAAGTTAATTTCCTCTCCAAAAATCAAAGAGATTACATTTAAAGAAATAAAAGATTTTTTTGACGGCCGAATGGTTTATAAAAAACAATACTTTGAAAACAATCAAGACATTAAGAACGCATATCATTTTGCCCGAAAAGTTCTTGATTATTACTCGACTAAATAAACTAGAAAAAGCGCGCGAACAATGCTAAAATATTTTTATGAACAAAAAGAAATGCATGATTACCCTTGCAATAATCGCTCCGCTCGCGCTTGCCGCATCTCTTGCCATTGAGCATTCGATAAATCCAAACTTCCTAAATGACTTGACTGCAACATTGCTTCTTGGACTTTTTTGTTCTTCTTTGGTTTTTATTTCGCTTATAATTTTTTTCAAACTTAAAAAAATCTTAGGCTTTAAAATAGAAAGCTATAAGCCATATCTTTATCTATCCGCGATAACATTTTTCATCACAGGAATTTTTATAATTTTAATTTTTGGAAAAGACAAAAGCGGCGCAATAAAATGCTCGCCAAAAGAAATTTCTCTTATCCTGCTTACGCTTTTTTACGCTTGCATTTACACATTCTTTTTTATCTTTGATGTTGACGACAAAAGAAAAGTCATTCTGTACAAAGACTTTTTTTTAAAAAACCTCAAGGCAAACCGACCAAACAAGGACAACTCGCCTGTGACAATAAACACTCTGCGCTTGCCTGAAGAACATTTTGAAAATCAAGAATACAAAGAGATTTTCTTAAAGCATTGCAAGCAACTTAAATTCTTCATTGAAAAAGAAGCCAAAGATTTGATTTTTCAAAACGACCTTCAATACGAAACTACTGGAGAATGGTTTTTGTCGCGAGTAGACTTTCTTGACGGAGACGACTATTCGCCGCGACTTTGCCTTTACATGACTTTCATAAATAAAAAAATAATTGAATACAAGATTAACGGCCTTGTTCCGCTTTCAGAAAAGACAATCCAAAATGATTTTTGCAGAATCAATTTCACCTTCCACTACAGGCCATCGAACAGCGAAAATATTTTTGAATTTGAAGAGTCTTGGATTGAGTTCTTGTAAATCCTTCCACTAGAAAAACAAGGCCTAACGCGCTAATATAAAACTATGAACAAAAACGAACTTCTCAAATTCATAGACGACAATCGCGCTGAATGCGTTCAGCTTGAAAAAATTCTTACTTCCCACAAAGCCTTGGCCCCGGAAAACGGCGGGAACGGCGAATGGGAAAAGTGCGCGGCGTTGGAAGATTTTTTGCGCTCTCACGGAATCACAAATCTTGAACGCTTTGACGCGCCTGACGAACGAGCCCTTCACGGAAGACGGCCAAACTTGGTGGCGACAATTCCTGGAAAAAAGGACGACTACAAAATCTGGGTCATCGCCCACCTTGACGTTGTTCCTGTCGGAAACTTGGCTGACTGGAAGACCGACCCTTGGACTGTTGTTGAAAAAGACGGAAAGCTTTTTGGCCGCGGAGTTGAGGACGACCAACAAGGCTTGTGCTCAGCATTTGCCGCCGCTTGGGCTTTTGTCGCGAACAATGTCCAACCAGAGCGAACCATAAAATTATTGTTCGCGGCCGACGAAGAAGTTGGAAGCAAGTACGGAATGATTTGGCTCTTGCAAAATCACCCGGAACTTTTTGACAAAAAAGATTTTTTCTTGATTCCAGACGGCGGAGACTCAGAAGGCCGGACAATCGAAGTGGCGGAAAAAAATGTCTTGTGGCTTGAGTTCACCGTTCAAGGAATTCAAACCCACGGCTCTCGGCCAGACCAAGGCCTTAACGCTTGCTTTGTCGCAAACCGTTTTAGCATGACCCTCTACGATTTGCTTCACAAAGAATTTAACGCAAGCGACGAATTGTTCGAGCCTGCGTCCTCAACTTTTGAGCCGACAAAGCGAGCGGCCAACGTTGACGGCGTGAACATCATTCCAGGAAAAGAAACTTTTTGCTTTGACTGCAGGATTCTTCCCCGCTACAAAAATCAAGAAGTCCTAAAAAAAATCGACGAATTAATCGCTGAAGAAGAAGCGAAAAGCGGCGCGAAATTTTCCTACACGCTTTTGCAAAACGCAGAGTCAAAGGCGACCGATAAAAATTCACCTGTGGTAAAAGCGCTCGCTTGCGCAATCAAAGAAGCGCATGGGATAGACGCAAAGACAATCGGAATTGGCGGAGGAACTGTCGCCGCTGAGCTTAGAAACCTTGGCTATGATTGCGTCGTTTGGAGCACCCTTGACGAAATGGCCCACATGCCAAATGAATATTGCGTTGTGGACAACTTAATCAAGGACGCAAAGACGCTCGCGTTGATGTTTGCCGCTATCTGATTTTGAAGAAAATTCCAAGAGTGAAAATCGTAATCAAAAGCTGGATGATCAAAAACTTGAGCAAAACTTGAGTCGGCGACCATCCAAGGTTTTTTCTGACATGGTCATGCAAAGGAAAGCGGACGTTTGAAAAAATCTTAATCTTAAAAAAGCGCAAGAGAGCGACTTTAATCAAACCTGTTCCGCCGTTAACCAAAATCACAAGGCTTGTCGCGATTAAAATAAAAGGGTTTCCTGTGGCCAAAACGCAAGCGCCGATGAAGAAACCAAGCGCGCGGCTTCCTGCGTCTCCCATCAAAACATTGCTCGGATAAGCGTTATGCCACAAGTAGCCCATCAAGGTTCCGGCCATCGCAAAAGTCATGATTCCCCAAGCGGCGCCAGTCTTTAAATGCGGAACGAGCAAGTAGGCGGCCATGTCAATGTGGCCAAGAACGACGTAAAAAATAATTCCAAGCGTCATAAGCGCCACAAGAATCAAAGTGGACGAAAGGCCGTCAACTCCGTCAGTGCAGTTGGTCGTGTTGATTGAAGTCCAAAGCAAAATCGTTCCGATAATCACGTAAAGCCAAAATGGAATCACAATCGGGTTTGTGACAAAAGGAAGCCAAAAGCTAACGCTTCCGTCTTCAGAAAATTTTGAAAGGAAATAATACATAATCGCGCTGGAAGAAGCGCTTATGATTAGGTCAAGGGCGCCCTTTAAATATTCGCCCCAAGAAGTCACGCTGCGGTCATCCAAATATCCTGTGAGCATTGTAAGCCAAGTGAAAATAACGATGGAAAATTCCAGGCAAGTCATCGGAACGCATAAAAAGCAAACAATGACAAAAAGGCTGATGAAAACCGCGCCGGCGCCAGTCGGCTTTCCCTTGGCGGCTTCCGCGGTCAAAGTGAATTCACGTCCGCGATCATGCGGAAGAAATTTATAAAACTTGGGCAAAAGCCTGACGGCGCAAGTAAATCCCAAATAAAGGGCAATTGTAATTAAAACCGCGTATGACTGCAAAAGGCGGGCCGGGCCAAAGTTAAAGGCGGTTTGCAAATATCGGCCTAAATAATAAAGCATAAAATTTATTCTATCACATAAGAGCCTTTAGTTCAACAAGAATTTTTCAACAAAAAAAACGACCCGCCCCGCAAATGGGACGAGCCGCTTGTCAAAGGCAATTTTTTATTTTGCCAAATATTCGTTGATGCTGGCGGCGGCTTTTCGGCCTTCGCCCATGGCAAGAATTACTGTGGCGGCGCCAAGAACAATGTCTCCGCCGGCCCATACCTTTGTCATGCTGGTGGCCTGATTGTCGTCAACCAAGATGTGGCCGCGGTTGTCAACATTAATCTCAGGCGTTGTCTTTGCGATAAGAGGGTTGGAATTGTTTCCAAGCGCCACGATAACTGCGTCGCAAGGAATGTCGTGCTCGCTTCCCTTTATGGCAACAGGAGAGCGGCGGCCAGAAGCGTCAGGCTCTCCAAGCTCGTAGCTCAAAGCCTTTACGCCGGTAACGCGGCCGTCTTCTGGATTTCCCAAAATCTCAACCGGGTTTTCCAAAAAGCGGAACTCAACGCCCTCTTCCTCGGCGTGGTCAACTTCTTCTTTACGGGCAGGCATTTCCGTTCTTGTTCTGCGGTAAACGACGTAAACTTTTTCCGCGCCCAAGCGAAGGGCCATGCGGGCCGCGTCCATGGCAACGTTTCCGCCGCCGCAAACAACGACCGTCTTAGCGTCGTAGTAAGGAGTGTCGGCCTTGCCCTTTTCGTAGGCTTTCATCAAATTGGCGCGTGTCAAATATTCGTTGGCGCTGAATACGCCGATGTAATTTTCTCCGGGAATGTTGAAGAATTTTGGAAGTCCGGCGCCTGTTCCTACAAAGGCGGCGTCAAAGCCCTTATCCGTCAAAATCTGTTGAATCGAAGAAGTGCGGCCTACCAAAAAGTTCATTTCAAATTTAACGCCCATGTTCTTGAGGTTTTCAACTTCTTTGGCAACGATGTCTTTTGGCAAACGGAACTCAGGGATTCCGTAAACCATAACGCCGCCCGCCTTGTGGAAGGCTTCAAAAACCGTAACGTCGTGTCCGGCGCGGCGGCAGTCGGCGGCAACTGTAAGGCCTGCAGGACCTGAACCGATTACCGCCACTTTTTTTCCAGTGGCGGCCGCTACAGTCGGAGCGGAAACCAAATTGTTGTTTCGCTCGTAATCGGCGACAAAGCGCTCCAAGCGTCCGATGCTTACGGCCTTTTCGGCAGACTTGAAAACTTTTCCAACAGTGCACTGGCCCTGGCACTGCTTTTCCTGCGGGCAAACGCGGCCGCAAATCGCGGGAAGCAAGTTTGTCTCTTTGATTACGTCAACGGCGCCCTTAAAATCGCCCTTGGCGACTTGAGCCACAAAGCGGGGAATCTGAACGTTTACAGGACAACCCTTGACGCAAGGCTCGTTCTTGCACTGCAAGCAGCGGTTGGCTTCTACAATCGCCTGCTCTTTAGTGTAGCCCAAAGCGACCTCGCTCATCTGGCGGGCGCGAACCAAGGGCTCGCCTGTCGGCATTACCTGCAAGGGAATCGCCATGCGGTCTTTGTTTGTCAAAGCGTCAATCTTGTCTTTGATTTTGTTGTATTCTTCAAGGCCTGTTTTTTCCAAGGCCTCAGCTGTTATATGTTCTGCCATAATTGTTCTCCTAGTTTGTCAAACCGATTTTGCACTTGTGGAAGGCTTCAGTTTCTTGCGGCTTAAAGGACTTCATTCTCATCATCATGTTGTCCCAGTCAACTTGGTGGCCGTCAAAGTCAGGTCCGTCAACGCAAACAAACTTTGTCTCGCCGCCAACGCTAACGCGGCAGCCGCCGCACATTCCAGTTCCGTCAATCATAATTGTGTTCAAAGAAACGATGGCGGGAACGTTGTACTTTTCCGCAGTCTTGCAAGCGAACTTCATCATTATCGGAGGTCCAATCGCAATCATCAAGGCAGGCGGAACGTCGCTCTGGCACAAGCGCTCAAGAGGAATTGTCGTAACGCCCTTCTCGCCGGCGCTTCCGTCGTCAGTCGTGATGATCACTTCGTCGCAAACGGCTTTCATCTCGTCTACAAAAATCAACAAGTCCTTTGTGCGAGCGCCTTCAATCAAGATAACCTTGTTACCCGCTTCCTTCAAAGCTTGAACAATCGGGTAAAGGGGAGCGGTTCCAAAGCCGCCGCCAACGCAAACGACAGGACCGTCATATTTTTTGATTTCGCTTGGAGTTCCTAGAGGGCCCAAAACGCCGCCCAAATAATCGCCTTCTTTTAATTGAGAAAGTTTGTAAGTTGACGCTCCGACCGGCTGGAAAGCGATGGCAACCCAACCTTCCTCGGCGTTGGCGTCCGCGATTGTAAGCGGAATGCGCTCGGTCAAATCTTGGTCAACCTGAACGATAAGAAACTGGCCGGCCTTGCGGTTTTTCGCGATGTCCGGCGCCTCAAATTTCATGTAGTAAACAACTTC
>JAILDQ010000163.1 GCA_024689365.1 Treponema sp.
AAGTACGGAGACTTTCCGATGAACAAGGCCGCCAAAAGGGAATTGGGGATAAAGCGCCTTTGCCTTTGCGCCTTTAGGCTGACCCTGCCTTTGGCGGGCGGAGAAAAGGTTTTTGAGATTGAAAGCGACTTTTTGCCCTCATTTTTTTGAAGTTCTTTCTTCAATAAAATATTTGACTTTAGCGATATTTTTGTTGAAAAAAAAAGCGTTTGACGTTATAATTTAATATGTATTATTGTATAAAAGTTTTTTGAGGAGGACATATGAAGAGGTTTGCGGCGTTAATCGCCTTTTTCCTTCTAACTTATGTTGTGTCCGCGCAAAGCGCGGATAAAATCAGTCAAATCATTGACAGCCAAGAAATCACTTATGGACAAAGCGCTTGGCTCGCTTGTTCTTGCGCGACTGAAAGCGGAGACAAGATGAGCTTTGAGGAAGCGGTGTCAATAGCCGCGAAAAAAGGCTGGATAAAGGACGGCTTTATTTCTGACGGAACTATAAATTTGCAGGAGCTTTGCGGAATGTTCGTAAAGGTCAGCCAAGTGAAATGCGGATTGTTGTACAGAATTACAAAATCGGATAGATACGCCTATAAGGAGCTAAGGGCCAATGGAACTTTGGATTCTTCCGCAGATCCTTCGATGAAGGTGACTGGGCCTAACGCTGTTGCCATTCTTAATTCTTGCATAAAAAAGGCGGGGGGCGGGAAATGATTTTTAAAAAACTTTTTAAAATTTCCTTGGCATTTTTCGCTTTGGCCCTTGCAAGCGCGTCTTTGTTCGCAATTGACTTTGGCGGCGCCTTGAGCAGCGCCTCAAAGTTTAAAGGAAATAAATTCTCCAACTTGAAATTTGACCAAGTCAACGACTTGAACCTTTGGGTAAAGGTTCCCTTCAAGAATGACGGAAGCATATATTTTACAGCGGAAGGCCTTTATGAATTTGAAGCGAGCGACACGGACATTTTCAACAGGCTTGACTTGAGTTTGTTCAAATTCCAAGGCCTTTTTAAGTTTAAACAAAACAAGCTTAATCTAAGCGCTGGACGCTTTTCTTACTCGGACATAACGGGAGTCATTTTAAATCAAAACGCCGACGGACTCTTCGTCAACTATGAAGGCTCGTATTTTATGGCTTCAGCTTACGCCTCCTACACAGGCTTGTTGAACGCCGCCATTGTAAAAATGCTTGACCATCCAAGCGACGCGTTCAAGCATGACACGAATGCCGTTTATGAATTGGCTCAAAAATACTTTTTGGCTTCGGCCTCGTTTTCATTGCCGTACTTGTTCTCGTGCCAAAACCTAACCGCCCAATTTTTGGGAGCCTTTAAAGTTGAAGGAAAGTCCTACAACAGAATGTACGCGTCTTTGAGCTTTGGCGGCCCTCTTTACAAAACCCTTTACTACAGCCTTGCGTCGACATTGGGAATGCAAAATTTTGACGGCGGCTCTTTTGACATTTCAAATATGTCAAGCGCCAAATTTTCTTGGTTCTTGCCATTCAAAGACTTGACAGTTAACGGCGGCGCCGTTTACGCTTCCGGCTCTCATGGGCCTTTTGAAGCTTTCAGGGGCTTTACGAAAATGGACGCCTATAACGCTTTGAACGAGCCGCAATATTCAGGCTTGGTTAAATTCTCGTTGTCTGCCAGCGCAAAGCCGATTAACGTTCTTTTGATTTACGGAGGAGCGGACGCAATTCTAAACGCGGCCTCTACTTCTATAAAATACAAGGGCTTTCAATATTCGGTCGGTGCTGATTGGCAAATCTTCAGCGACGTAAAAGCTGGATTAAGCTTCTTGCAATACTTTGACAACGACAATAGCGATTTGGACAAAATCCAAATTTCACTTAACGCTTCCATAATATTCTAGGAGGGATTTTATGAAAAAGGTATTTTTATTCGGAATCGCAATTTTGACATGCGTCAGCCTTTTTGCTTTTGACGCGGAAGTAATTGGACTGGAAGGAAAGGCTCAGGTTTCTAAAAACGGAACGACATGGACGCCCTTGGCTGTCGGCAGCAAAGTTTCGCAAGGCGACACGATTCAGACAGGCTTTAAAAGCCAAGTGAAATTAAAGGTTAAAGGCTCTGAAATCACCCTTGATTCAATGACAAGAATTAAAGTTGACCAGCTTTCTGAAAAGGGCGACATGGACAACACCGTTGTTTCAATGAAAATTGGAAGCTTGACTTCAAACGTAAAAAAAATCGAAGACCGACGAGCCGGCTTTACGGTAAAAGGCCCTGCGGCAACCGCTTCTGTTCGCGGAACTGTTCTTTCTGAAGAATGCGGCTACAACCGAGACATCGTGACAGCCATTGAAAGCACAACAATGGTATGGCCTTCTTCTTTGAACGAAGAGATTGAGGCTGAAGCGCCAGAAATGATTGCTGAAGGCGGAAAAGAAAATGAAGGTGGAAAAGACGGGAAAGGCGGAAAAACGCCCGCTCCTGACAACGCCCCTCCCGTAACTGGCGCGAGAGCCATAACTCCGGGACAAGTTTCTTCAGTTGACAATAGGGGAGGAGAGCGCTCTCCGCAAAGCCACGCCGCGGAAAAAGCTTTTGGCATGGGCGGAGCTACGGCCATGGCTGCCCATGTGGAAAGCGTCGCTCCTGGAGGCCAAGGCGCAATGACTCAAGTTGGACCTGAACAAGGGCCTTCAAGAGGAGATCCTGTTTCAGAAACTGCGACAGCCACAACCGGCTCAATCGTAATTTCCGTGACTTTAAGCAATTGAGATGGAGAGGATTATGAAAGCAAATAAATATTCCTTTCTATTTTTGCCGGTTTTTCTCTTTTTCTTGGCCTCATGCTATATGGGCGGAGAGGCCGCTGATTCATCGCTTGCCGGAAACTTCGGCTCAATCACGATGACCCTGCCCCAAAGTCTTGGCGCTCAAGGCTTGACAAGTTCCTCTGTTGCTACAGGCGGCTCTTTGAATGACAATAGAGTTTCAGCATTTAAGATTTACGTAAGAAACTACAGCGCAAACAAAGAGATTGTCCAAACCGCGACCCCAGGCTCCACGATAACGATTGACAGCCTGGAGCCTGGAACATGGAAAGTTTTGATACGCGGATTGGACAATGACAATATGGATTCTTATTTTGGTTCCAGCGGCGATGTCCTTGTCAGCGCCGGCGCTGCTTCTTCCGCAAGCGTCCAGTTAAACTCTCTTTCTGAACAAGTCTTTTCTTTTAATTTGAATGGTTGGAACGAGAATGCAAGCAGGGGTAACGTGAGATACGCCTACATCGAATGCAATGCAAAACAATTCAACGAAAGCTATAAGGCTTTTTACCATTTTGAAGCAAACATGGGAGATGCTCAGCCCGAAAGCCAGGGAATGCTTTTGGCAGCGCCTGACGCTTTTTTAATGCCTGGCGACAAATATGACATAAAGGTTTATTTGTTTGATTCTAGAAATAATTATCGTTGGGGCGGAACATTTGAAAAAGAAATTCCAGGAACGGGAGGCGCAATTTCTTTTGATTTGCCGTCAAGAGAAAATCAAATCAGCGCTTCTACTTCTAGCGGAGACACTTGTTACGCTGGAGACGACATAAAGTCCTTTGTTCAAAGAAATTATTCATTTATAAATGAAAATGAAGATTCTTTGAATTATAGCGATTTGAACGCGATTGTAATGGACACAAAAAACATCGGCCAAATTCCACTTGTGTTTGAAAAAGGCGATTCTGCAGGAATGCTTCTTTTAAGTGTTTTCCATAAAATCACAGCGGATGACATAACTGTTTCAAACGTCAATATTCCCATTTGCATAGAAAGAACGCCGACAATCAGTTTGAAAACGCATCAAATTTACAGCAGCAACGATAATTCGGCTTCTCATGTGTTTGACAGTTACGGCTTTGCAAAATACGGCCTTAACGGAGAAACCTTGTCTTACAGCGCCAGAGATCTTATCAGCGGTGATATTACTGTCAATCCAAATTCAGATGAAAATGACGGCGTTCAACTTGCAGACACTTCGTTAATAGGAATCGGCGCATACCAAAACACTTGCACAGTAAACGTCACCGTTTTAACACAAGGAGATTACGCCAGTCAGACTAATGTTACAAAAACCTTTACCGCAAGCGGAGTGGCCTGGACTGTTGAAGCGCCTGAGTCCGTTGAAAGAAACCAAGACTTTACCGTATCTGCATACAATTCCGCCGCCACGGCAGAGGAGCTTCAAACAATTAATGCTGACAGTTATTCAATAGGCGCCATTGGCGGCTACTCTATTGAATCTGGCTCTGATACATCAAGCAACGGAATAAGTTCTGGAAAAATTATAAGAGTTATGAAAGTAACAGACAGTGGGGCAACAAGCGTTACGATTCAAGCATTATATAATGCCACTGTAATAGGCAGGGCTTCTCACGCGACGACAGTTGTTGCTTCTACTGGCGGAGGAACAGACGGCTGGCAAAATATTGATGTCACTGGTGTAAGCACGATAGGCACATCTGAAAACCCCGCAGCATTAGTTCGAGATTTAACCAATCCTGGCAATGCAAATCCTGTTGTCTTTTGCTTTACTTTGCCTGGTCTTGAGGATTATACCACATTATCTGGAGATGCTATGGCTAGACAATTGATTAATAATATCTCAGTAAAATGCGAAGCCACAGAGCAGCATTCCGCTAGGTTAACAACGAGCCCGCCATACTATTTTCAATATGTAACGTTGGATAATGGCGACAACTACATAAAAGTCACATGGAAACAAGAAGAATGGGGTGGCAATTTAAGTCAGGATTTGCAATTAACAACAAGCGCTAAAAAATACACATTTACATTTGAATTCAATTCGTATGGCACCATGACATCTGGCAAAACTGTAAGCGTTGATTTATGGCTTAAAAAGAGCAATTGACAAGCTTTAAGCATTTGCGCCGCGACTGCAAGGAGGATAATGGAATGAAAAAGCTTTTTGTATTGACAATTATTTTCGCGTTCTTTTTTGCGGCCTCATGCTCATTTGGGGAGGGTGTTACCGATTCATTTAACACATTGAACGGCGGCTCAATAACTATGACCTTGCCCCAAAGCCCAGCCGCGCAAGGCTTGACAAGCGCCTCGATTGCTTCTGAAGGCTCTTTGGAAAACGAAGCCGTTTCAACTTTTAAAATTTACGTAAGGAATTTTGACATAAAGAAAGAGATAGTCCAAGAAGCAAAGCCTGGCTCCACGATTACAATTGACGAGCTTGAGCCTGGTACTTGGTCGGTTTCTATCAGAGGCCTTGATTCAGAAGGCGGTATGTTGTTTTATGGAAAAAGCCAGGACATAATTGTCACGGCGGGCCAAACGGCAGCCGCGGCAATCACTTTAGGCAAAATTGAACCAGAGTATTTGAGTTATCAATTGTCAGGATCTAGCTCAAGCACAGATATAAGGTTCGCTTACATTAAATATTCCTGCAGCCAATTGCATCAAGAAGGAGAAGCATTCTACGAATGTAATTCAAGTTCTTTATCTTTAATTAATGGATTTCTTAACACACCGGCTCCTGAATTTTTTGAGCCTGGATACACTTATTCTATTACTGGCCTTTTTTATAACAGTTCCGGACAGCTTTTATGGAAGGCAAACTACAGCCAAACAGTTCCTAAAAACGGCGGCGCGATTTATTCAAGTGAAACCTTTGATGAGCAAGAAAACAAACTATATACTTTAGATAATTTGAATGGTAATTATTATATTGGAGAAGATTTGTCTTCTTTCATTAGCGAATATATAACAGAATTTACTATCGATGGACTTGAAACAGCAGTCCCATTTGACGATGTTTCTGTTAACGCTATTTCAAACGATTATTGCGGTATAGTTCCTGTTATATTCACTTACAAGGATTATTCTTACATCATAGCCATGAATTTTTATCATCCTGTTAATCCGCCATCGCTTTATATGGATAACATTAGCATACCAGTTGGCGTCACAAGAGACATGTCTCCATATTTAACGATAAGCCCGTCCAGCCCTGAGCTTTGGCAAATTTACGGTCCCGAAACCAATGGCGATAGTACAGAATATGACAGTTACGGTTTTTCTAAATATGGCTTGCATGGAAAAACAGATTCAGACACTTGGAGTACTGCATCTTTGACAAAGGTTTCAGACTCAACATACACAGAGCTTTCAGAAACAAGCATTACGGGCAAAACCGCAAGCGCTGATTCTGAAATGTATGAATGGACTGTAAACGCTACAGGAACTTATTACGGAGCGTACCAAAATAATGGAGCGTCACAAAGTTTTAATGTCACTTGCGTTGCGTGGACAGTTGACAATACATCTTTAACCCCTACTTTATACAGTCCTTTTAGCGTAACTCTTACAAATTCCGCCGCTACAAGCGATGAATTGAATGCCGTCGCAACTGGTTTGTCATATATGCTTTCTGATGATGTTACTGTAGTAAACGGAGGCACAGCGACCGTAAGCGGCAACTCTATTGTTATAAACTTTGCAAGTCAAGACGGGTGGGGGCTTTCAGACCCGAAAACTATTAACATAATATATAACAGCAAGAAATTAGCAACTTTTACTGTTGAATACATACAAGTAATCCCTTAACAAACAAAACAACAAAGGCGGCCTTGCGGCCGCCTTCTTTCATTCCTCTTTTAGCCACAAAATGGCGTAGGGCTCAAGAATGATTGGGTCGCTCGCGTCGTATTTTTTTCCGGTGAGCAAGTCTGTAAGAGCGTTTTTCTTGGACCAAATTTTAAAGCGCAAGGAGCGTTCGCTAAAGTTTGCGGCGACGTGGATTTTATCGTTTCTGCAAAAAGCGAATGTTTCAGGCTGGAATTGGTCGTAAAACCAAACGGCGTTTCCGGCAAAGTTTTTTTCTTTGGCTCGGGTCTTTGCCATCTTTTTTATTTGATCGCGGATTGTTTTTTGTTCGGGCAAAAGTTTTTTGTTCCAGTCTTTTTTGACGCGGTGAACCCAGCGGCTGTCCCCGCTAAGCTCCGGCTTTTTTCTGTAGGAATAATCGTTCAGCATCGCCTCTTCGTCTCCCGCGTACAAGAGGGGAAGGCCTGGAAGCGCGAACAAGAGTCCGTAGAGCATTCTGATTCTTCTTATCGCCATGTCTTTTAAAGTCGGGTCGTTTTTTTCAAGCGCGTCTTCCAAGCCCGCAAGGCTTGCCATCGTTCCGCAAACGCGGCAGTCGCCTGTCGTTGGATTCTCCTGAAAGGCCTCTCCGCGCGCAAAGGTTCCTTCAAAGCGGCCTGTGTAAAAGCGGTTTAGGAATTTTCTGTGCTCGTAGGGATTGATTCCCAAAGACCAAGCCTCTTCGTCGCTAAAGGTCCAGCCTATGTCGTCGTGGCACCTGATGTAGTTTACCCAAGCGCAAGATTCAGGAATCGCCCAGCGTTTTTTCATGCTCAAGGTCAAAAGTCGCGCGTCGCGGCTTGCAAGGCTTGACCAAAAAAGCGCCATCTGCAAGGGATTGTAGCTAAGCTGGCAGCGGTCGCTTCCGATGTATTTTATAACTTGGTCAGGGTGAACGATCGCCTCGCTTTTAAAGAATAGGCTGGGGGCCGCGATTTTGGCCGCAAGGCTAAAGGCTTTGATTAGCGTGTAGGCTTTTGGAAGGCTTTCGCAAACCGTTCCTTTTTCCTTCCACACAAAAGCCAAGGCGTCAAGGCGCAAAACTTCGATTCCTGCGTTGGCCAAAAAAAGCATTTCCTGGACCATCGACAAAAAGACTTCCGGATTGGAATAATTTAGGTCCCACTGAAAGGAATTGAAGGTTGTCCAAACCCAGCCGCCAGCCTCTTTTACGTAAGTGAAGCTTCCCCGGCGAACGCTCGGGAAAATCTCGCGCAAGGTCTTGTTCCATTCGTCTGCATCAGATTTGTTTTTGTAAATATAATAATATTCACGAAATTTAGGGTCGCCGGCCTTTGCTTTTTTTGCCCATTCGTGCTCGTCGCTCGTGTGGTTGAATACAAAGTCAATTACGGTGTGAATGCCTTCCTTTCTAAAAAGGTCGGCCAAGGCCTTAAGGTCGTTCATGCTCCCAAGTTTTTTTTGCACTTCCCTGTAGGAAGAAACCGCGTAGCCGCCGTCGTTGTCGCCCTTCAAGGTCTTAAAAAGCGGCATTAGGTGAACGTAGTTTATTCCCATTTCCTTAAACCAGCTGATTTTAGACGCAAGGTTCTTTAGGTTGTCGGCGAACAAATCCACGTAAAGCATAGTTCCAACGCTTTTGTTGGAAAGATACCAAGGCTCCTTCGCGCTTTTTTGGCCCTTTAAAAAATCCTCGTCAAGCTTTTTTAGACTGGAGGAGCGGGCCTTGTCGCTTTTAGATAGAATCTCTTCAAGCCGCCCAAGAATCTGGTAAAAATCCCAGCGGTCTCCGTAGAGCTCGAACAAGGCCCCTGTCAAGGCCGCCATATAATTTTCAACTTGCGTCTTATACATGGCTAGAATTATAGCATGGATTTTTTTTCGCGCTATAAATAAAGTTTTTTAAATATGACAAAATTCACATTTTCTATTGTGAACGCGCAAGGTGGCTGAGGCCGTCCGCCACTTGATTTTATCTTTTGCTTGTCATATAATTATAAAATTATTGCAAAGGCGCGGATTTTATGGGCAAAATGACAAAAGTAAAAGAGATTCTCCATCTTTCTCACAAAGAAAAGTTTCCCAAAAATTTGCCTTTGCTGCTGAAAAAACGCGCTGAAGAATGTCCTGACATTCCCCTTCAAGCGTATAAAAACGAACTCGGAAAATTTGAATTCTTAAATTACCAGTTGGTCTACCGCCGCGTCTTGAATTTGGCGGCAGTCCTAAAGGACTTTGGCGTTTGCCGCGGAGACTTGGTCGGCCTCATAAGCGACAACAGGCGAGAATGGCTTTTGACGGACTTCGCGCTTTTGGCCTTGGGCGCCGCGGACGTTCCCCGCGGTTGCGACTCTATGGGAACGGAAATCCGCTTTATTCTTGGCTTCACAAACTGCCGCCTTTGTTTTTTTGAAAACGAAAGGCAGCTCAACAAGGTTTTGGAAAAAGTCGAGGACGTTCCAGAATTAAAAGACGCGGTTTTGTTTGAAAGCCCTTGCGAGCTTACGATGGAAAGGGCGGCGATGGCTGGAATTCGCGTCCACAAATTCATCGACCTTGAGGACATGGCCAAAAGAACCGACCAAGAGGGCCGCGACAAAATCGAAGAAGAGATGGAGAAAACCGAAGCCGGAGACGTGGCTACCATAATTTTCACTTCGGGAACAACAGGAACGCCCAAAGGAGTCATGATTACCCATGACAACATTATCGCGCAATGCGAGGTAATTAAAGACGTTCTTGTAACCGCGCGCGAAGGCGACATATGGCTTTCCGTTCTTCCTATTTGGCACATTATGGAGCGCGCCTACCTTTACTGCATCATAGCCCTAAAAAGCGGCATCGCTTATTCAAAGCCGGCAATCAGCATAATGACCCAAGACATCAAGGAAATAAATCCAAACTGGATTGTCGGAGTTCCCCGCTTGTGGGACGCTTTTGTTCAAAGCTGCTACCGTTCGATAAAAAAGAAGGGCGGCTTTCCGCAAGCGCTTTTTAATTTTTCAATGACAATCGGCTTGTCTTGGGGCTGGGCTTACCAACGCTTTATGGGCTTGGTTTGCCGCTACTCAAAAAGGGCGAGATTCTTTGACCATATAAAGGGCTTCATTCCCCTTATTCTTTTGTCGCCGCCCCAGCTCTTGTGCTTTTTGATTTGCTTCAAGGGATTTAAAAAACTTTTGGGAAAGCGAATCTCAGGCGTCATTTGCGGCGGCGGCTCATTGCAAAGGGAAACTGGCTCTTTCTTTTATTCAATCAGAGTTCCCATGCTCGATTGCTACGGAATGACAGAAACCGCTCCCTTCCTTGCGCTCGGAAATCCCCGCCGCCTTCGTTCAGGCTGCATAGGAAAAGTTTTTCCCAGCGCCCAAGTAAAGGTCGTCGCGCAAAAGGACGGAATTCCCTTGAGCCCCCTTCCTTTAAAGCCAGGCAAAAAAGGCATTCTCTTTGCGAAGGGCAGGCAAGTGATGAAGGGCTATTACCGCCGCCCCGACTTGACTCAAAAAGTGATCGACAAGGACGGCTGGATAAACACAGGCGACTTTGCGATTCTTTCTCAGAAAAACGAAGTGACGATTACTGGCCGCGCAAAGGACACGATTGTTTTGCTCGGCGGAGAGAACATCGAGCCGCAGGTTGTAGAGAACGCAATTTGCCGCTCAAAGTTCATCGAGTCCGCCGTTGTTGTCGGCCAAGATAAAAAATACATCGCGGCTCTCATCGTTCCTTACAAAGACGCTTTGGAAAATTTCGCCGCTGAAAACCACGTTTACCACGACAATTACGAAAGCCTCTTAAATGCGAGCGAAACATTCAATTTGATTCGCGGAGAAATCGACAATTTGGTTGACGACAAAAACGGCTTTAGAACTTGCGAGCGCGTCGCCAAATTTGTTTTGTTGCCTGAAAGCTTTAAGATTGGAAAAGAAATCAACGGAAAGCAAATCGTCATGAGGCACAAGATAGAAAAAATCTACGCCCGCGAGATTCGCTCAATGTTCTTCAAAAACTAAAATCTTTTTACGATTCCTCTTTGTAAAAGTCAACGATGCTTCTGCCGTAAACCCTTTGGTCGCAGCGAATTAAATTTTCGATTTTGTCCGGCATAAAATGCTCTTCCGGCCTGTGAACCATAATCAAGCCGCCGGGCAACAAGATTTTTTTCTTCGCGCTTTCGGCGATGAGTTGTTCGTGGAATTTATAAGGGAAGGGCGGGTCAAAGAAAACGTAGTCAAACTGGCCCTTGCATCTTTTGACAAACAATTCGACCGCCATAAAATGGCACTTTATTTTAACGCCCATTTCCTTTTCGGTGATTGAAACGTTGTCCAAAACTGTCTTGATTTTAAGGCGGTCTTTTTCGCAAAGCTCAACTCTTTGCGCTCCTCGCGAGACGGCCTCTATCGCAATCGTTCCAGAACCGCTGAACAAGTCAAGCCAGCTTTTTCCGCTCAAATCCCCGAGAATTCCAAAGACGCTCTCGCGCATTCGGTCCATCGCCGGACGAATCACTCCGTCTGGGCATTTTATGATTCTTCCCTTTAGCTGGCCGCCTGTAATCCTCATTGCTTTTTCTCCGAGTTGTTGAGCGACCAATAAACGTCGTTTTTGGGAAGGCTGGGATTTTTTGAGGCGTAATAAAAAGCGTCTTTCCATTCGCTTGAAAGCATCGATTTGTCCGCGCCTTTTTCAAGCAAGAACTTTATGCAATTTGTATGAGTGTTGCTTTCCGCGGCGTACATCAAGACGCTCTTTCCCTTGTAGTAAGCGTTGACGTTCATTCCGTTCGCGATGAATTTTTCGATTATGGAATTGGGCCGTCCCAATCCAACCGCAGCGACATACGCTTTTTGAGCGCTGGTCTTTGGCGTTTTTACAATCAAGGCGCCGATAATTTCCGGGTTTTTGTTGTCGCTCGCAGCTATTTCCAAGGCCGTCAAGCCAAAGCGGTTTTTGATTTTAGCGTCGGCGCCGGCGGACAAAAGAAGCGCGACAGTCTCGACTTTTTTCGCAAAGCGGGCGGCGTACATAAGAGCGGTGTAGCCCTCGTTGTCCGTCAAATTTATCGTGGCCTTTGAATCTATGAGCAAGCGGATCATCTTCAAGTCGTCTTCAGAAGCGGCCTTTTGCAAAAGGCTTCTTCCGTTTTGTCCCTTCTTGTCAGGCTCGGCAATCAACTGCTCCTTTTCCTCTTCTTTTTGGTCATAAGTGTCGTAGGCCTCGATTCCTTCAAACAAATAAATTCTTTTATGGGGATTCGCCGCGCGGGCCGCCGCAGCCGCAGCCGCTTCTTGCAAGGCCAACGCGTCCGCGGGAGCCGATATTCCAACGGCGGCTTCAGCCACGCTTTCCACGGCTTGTTCAACAGGAGCCTCTGGCGCAGGCTCTGGCGCAGGCTCTGGCGCGGCAGGAGCTGGGGTTAGGCTTTCCGGCGCTTGCGGCGTTTTTTCTTCTGCAGGCGCGGCGGGACTTTCGGCGGGAGCTTCAGCGACGTCAACAATTCCAAGATAATGGCGAATTGTTTTCATCTGTTCAGGATTGGCGTTTTTCTCGGCGTAGTCAACCGCGGACATTCCTTCGTCGTTTTTCTTTAAAATGCGGTTTTTTCTTTGGAAGGGCAAAACAGTGTCGTATGAAATCAAAGCGTCAAGAATCTTTGCGTCGGCGTTTTTTTTCGCGGCGTAAGAAACCGCTGTGTCTCCGTCAGCGTTTTGGGCTTTGGGGTTTACGCCCGCGTCCAAGAGCAATTTTATAACGTCATAATCACGGCCCTTTTCCAAGGCTTCGATTAAAAGGGAGTTTTCTTTTTCGCCGTACTTTTCGTTTGCCAAATGTCCGTTTCGTATGATGAATTTCTTGATTTTTTTTACAGGAGCGCTTTCCACAAGCTCAAGAATTTTTTCCGAC
>JAILDQ010000184.1 GCA_024689365.1 Treponema sp.
TTCAATTCAAAATCTTCCTGGGCGTTCTTTAAGGCGCGGTAAGGATGCAAAAAACCGTGAGCGCAAGGAAAGCCCTTCAGATCATGCCAATCGTACAAAAAATAATCGTGGAGCAAAGCGCCGCGAACAAGGCTGTCATAATCAACTTTCAGCTTGAACCTGCGCGCGATTTCCAGGCTTGCTATGGCGACGCTTACGCTGTGCTTGTAAACGCTGCAAGTTCCGTGTTGAAGAAAAGCTTTTGAAAGGCCAAAGCGCCCGTCTTTTTCGCATTCGCGAAGGCGCTCCATCACCACCTTTCTTTTTTCTGTGGAATTCATAAAGCCAGCGCCCTCACCCGCGCGCGATTTATAAAAATCAATACCTAGCTTCCCAGTCAATCAAATAACAGCCTTCCGAGTCCTTAAAGTTTCCGCAAAGAATTATCACAAAGTCTATCAAGGCCCAAACGGCGCCAAGGCCAAAACAGCAAGTGGCTAAAATTTGAAGAATGCCTGTTCCAACTTTTCCAACGTAAAAGCGGTGGACTCCCAAATAGCCTAAAAAGAAGGCAAGCAAGGCCGCGACAGTTCTACTTTTGCGGGAAATCTTTCCAGCCATTTCTTTTCTGTAAACAGAATCGCCCGCGCTTTGAGCCGCGCCGCATTCCGGACAAAAGTTAGTGTTTTCCGGCAACTCTTTGCCGCAATTTTTGCAAAACATACAGCCTCCATAAATGGCAAAAAAATATCTTAATTATTATAGCGCGAATTTTCTCTATGAACAAGATTTATTATAAAAGCCTCCTAGAAACAATTCTTTATTTAAGCTATAATATTAACAATAAAAATAAAGGAGGCTTTTATGGTCATTGCGGTAACATACCAAAACGGAGACGTTTTTCAGCATTTTGGAAAAACACAGGAATTCAAGATTTACACATGCGACGGCTCCAGCGTAACAGAAAGCAAAGTTGTCGGAACCGAAGGAAAGGGCCACGGAGAATTGGTCGGCTTTATAAAAGACAAAAAGGCGGAAGTTTTGATTTGCGGAGGCCTTGGAGGACCGGCAAAATCTTCTCTTGAAGAAGCGGGAATAAAAGTTTACGGCGGAGTCCAGGGAAAGGCCGACCAAGCGGTTCAAGATTTCTTGCAGGGAAAGCTTTCCTACAATCCTGACGTTCATTGCGACCACCACCACGACCACGAAGAAGGCGGCGAGCATAATTGCCATTCTGGAAAATGCTAAAGTTAAACCTTGCCAAAAGTTGAGCGAAAAATGTCATTTTTTTGTCGGCTTTTGGTAGAGGGCCAATAAAAAGTCGGTTAAAATCCCCTAGTAGTTAGCAAATGCTAATAAATTTCATTTTATGGGGGATTTATGAAAGTTTCAAAAATCAACGCATTTTTCCGCAAAGTCGGCCAGGCGCAAATAAAGCATCGCTGGCTTTGCTTGATCGTTCTTTTGGCTTGGACGCTTTTTTGTCTTTCGGGAATCAAAAATTTCCGGGCTGAAAGCAACAACAACGACTGGATTGTAAACGGCAGCGAAATCCAAGTCAACTCCGACCATTTTAAGGACATCTTTGGAAACGACCAATACGTTTTGGTCTTGGTTCAAGCCGACGACGTTTTTTCGCCCGACGTTCTAAAAATGATTGACGACTTGGGCTACCGGCTTGAAAGCGAAGTTCCATTTGCCGACAAAGTCACTTCGCTCACAACGGTTTCAATTCCAATCGGAGTCGAGGGCGGCTTGGAAGTAAGAAGCCCGTTTGAAGACGGCATTCCTTCCGATTCGGCTGAACTCGCGCAAAAGAAAGCCTTTGTCTTAAGCCGCGAATCAATCGTAAACAACTTGGTTTCTGACGACGCGAAAGAAACTTGGATCACGCTAAAGCTTCATCCCTTTGAAAACGAAAGCGAGGACGTGGTCAAGGTTGGCCACACCGCCGCAAAAATCATAATGAGCCAAGAGTTCCAGAATCCGGCTTGGTCTTTAAAGCCAATCGGAAGCGCATACACCACCGCCGAAAAAATGGACACAATCGAAAAAGATTTTTCGATGAGAATCAGTTTGGGCTTTTTGACAATGCTCGTTTGCCTTATAATTTTCGTCCGCTCGTTTTTTGGCGTTCTTGTGCCTTTTGTGGCGACCTTGTTTGGAATTGGAACAGTCTTTGGCTTTACAGGCCTTCTAAATATTCCGGGCGACTCAGATTTGATGTCCCTTCCCGTCCTTTTGGGAATGGCTCTTTCAATCGGTTACGCGCTCCATTACATCAACGCATTTAAAATGCATTTCAGGCAAACAGGCAAACGAAAGGAATCAGTCATTATGGCGGTTGAGGAATCTGGCTGGCCAATTTTGTTCACCGTAATCACAACGGCGGCTTCCCTTCTTTCGTTCATGTTCGCAAACATACGCCCTATGCTTTGGCTTGGAGCGGTGGCGGCAAGCGTCGTCTTGATGGTTTACATTTACGTCGTGACCTTGATTCCAATTTTCATGAGCTTTGGAAAAGACAAGGCTCCCGTTCGCCAGGAAAGCAAGGGCGCCACAAAAGCGGACCTTGCATTTGAAGGCTTTGGAAAACATATCGTAAAAAAAAGCAAGCTTGTCGCGATAATCTCCGCCGTAATAATCGTCGCTTGCGTTCCGGGCCTCTTGAAAATGGAAGTGAACATGGACTACCTTAAGTTTATGGGCAGCAAGGTTCCCTTTGTCCACAGAATTGAAGAAGTCTTAAAGACAAAAATCGGAAACCTCTACAGCTACGACGTAATGATTGAGTTTGACGAGGACGACGCTTTCAAAGACCCAAAAAACATGTTCGCCTTGGACGCGCTCGAAAAGGATTTGGGTAAACTTCGATTGACGAAAATTTCAAACGGAAAGCCCCGCGTCAGAAGCATTACAAGAATGGTAAAAGAAATGAACCGCGTTCTTAACGACGACGACATTTCTTATTACAGAATTCCTGAAGATCGCGACATGCTCACCCAGCTTTTGTTCTTCTACGAAATTTCAGACAGCGCCGCCCTTTACGACGACCTTACTGAAGGCTACAACGCGGCCCACGTTCACGTTGAAATCTCGGATTACAACGCCAACATAATCGTTGACGACATTCAAAATGCGGAAGCCTCGGCAAAAAAATATTTCCCAAATGCGAAAGTGTCCGTTGTTGGAACTGTTGCCGAAAACGCCGCGATGAACGCGACCATTGTAATAAGCGAGCTTAAATCCTTTGGCTCGTCCTTTATCATGATAGCATTGCTTTTGATAATCGTGTTCGCAAGCGTAAGAACGGGCCTTATCGCCATGATTCCAAACTTGGCCCCAGTCTTTCTCATCGGCGCGGTTATGGGCTACAGCCACATGCCCCTTGACGAAGTTACGATGATGATTATGCCTATGATTCTTGGAATCGCGGTTGACGACACAATCCACTTCTCCAACCACATCAAGGCAAAGCTTGAATTGGGAAAGACTTACCAAGAGGCGATTTGCGAAAGCTTTAGGGAAATCGGAAAGACAATGGGAACGACAACCTTCATCTTGTGCGCCATGTTCCTTATGTACTGCTTTAGCCCGATTACAGCCATGTTCAGAATCGGTTTCCTTTCCATTGTCGGATTGGGCTCGGCCTTGATCGCTGACTACACGCTCACGCCCGCCTTGATTTACATCTTGCAGCCGCTTGGAAAAAAGAATTCTTGACATAAAAAAAAAGAGAGCCGCCTTCTTGAAAGTTTTGCATAACAGTGTTATGATAACCTTGCTATGAATATGAACAAAAACATAATCATTGAAGGCAAGGCTATAAACGTAAAGCTTGACGAAAACGGCTCTCTTTGCAATCCGTACGGAATGATAAGCATCGACAAAATAAAAGAGCGCGAAAACATAATGTACCGAAGCTGGAACATTCAATTCGACAAGACGACGGACGCGGAAGAAAAAGACAATTCCGGCCTTGACGAAGTTCAAATTATGTTCAACTTAAACCAAGACATAAACTGGCTTGTTAAAAATAAAAAGACGGTGGACACTTTGGACACCGGAAGCGAAAAGGTGGAGATGGCAAGGGGCGAAGTTTGTGTCTTTAGAAACAACAACTACGCAACGGCAATGCGCTACCAAGCCGGAGTCAACTTTAAATTCAAGAGCATGCAAATGCCAACGCCCTTTTTTAGAAGCCTGCTTTCAAGGTATTTTTCAAACCAAGACATTTCGGAATTGGAAGAGCGCTTTTTGACGCGCGTCACCAAAACCGTAATCACGCCCGAGATGTACCGGGTTCTTGCTGAAATCGACACTTCGGAGCGCTTCAAAGAATACGAGGGCGTTTACACGGAAGGAAAAATGATTGAGCTTACAGCGCTAGTTCTTTACGGAATCGCCTACCATAAAAGCGATGAAATAAAAAGGCTTCCGATGCCCAACAAGGAAGACGTTGAGCGCGTCGAGCTTTTGCGCGAAAAAATACAAAGAAGCCCCGCCTTGGAATACGACGCGCAAAGGGTCGCCGATGATTTGGGAATGAGCGTTAGCAAATTGAACAGAACCTTTAGGGCCTTGTACGCCACTTCCCTTCACTCCTACGTTCAGGACAAAAGATTGGAGCGCGCGGCTAAATTGATAAAGGAAAGGGACCTTCCCATTTCGGAAGCGGCGATTCAAGCCGGCTACACAAACATGAGCCATTTTTCAAAGTCCTTCCTAAAAAAATTCGGAGTCCTTCCCAAAAAATACTCAAAGGGCTAGCCTTTACAAAAAAAGGATTCCAAAAACCGCGCCCGCCAAAACAACCGCGATTGGGTGAACCTTCGTCTTAAACAAGGCGAATGTCGCCAAAACGTAAAAGGCAAGGCTCTTCCACTTGAAGAGTTCTAGAAAGCCGCTTCCGTCAAAATTCAGCAGGGAAAGCGCGAAGACTTGGGCGCAGGCGACCAAAACGATTCCCGTTGTGGCGGGCCTTAAAGTTTTAAACGCGGCCTTTACAATAGGCTTTTCCTGAAAGCGCGCGAAAAACTTTGCGATGATTATTATGCAAATGAAGGAAGGAAGAACCTCGCCGACAGTCGCGACGATTCCGCCAATGGGTCCGTGGAATTCATAGCCGATGTAAGTGGCCATGTTTACGCCAATCGGGCCTGGCGTGCTTTCAGAAATAGCCACCATGTTGAAAAACTTCTCGCTTGTAATCCAGCCCCTCTCCACAACAATTTGCTGCATTGTCGTAATGGCGACCAAGCCGCCTCCGATTGTAAAAAGGCCGATGTAAAAAAATATTCCAAAGAGTTCGATTAAAGAAGGAGCGTTCATTCCTTGTCCTCCTTATTGGAAAATTTTTCTTGCGCAAAAAAAATAAGAATGCCCAAAATGGCCGAAGAAAAAATGACCAAAACAACATTCGCCTTGAAAAAGAAAATCAAGACAAAGGCCAGAAGAAACAAAATCAAGGCGAAAAACGAAACGACGGTTTTCTTAAAGAGCTTTATAATCGAAAAGGAAAGATTAGCGGCCACAGCGATGTTGATTCCCATAAGGGCTTTTTTTATAAGGGGAATCTGGTCGATTGAATTGATGCAAGAAGCCAAGACGCTTATAACGATTATCGACGGAGCGACAATGGCGATGGTTGCCACGGCTCCGCCTAAAGCGCCCTTTAGTTTGTGGCCGCAAAAGGTCGCCACGTTAACGGCAATTATTCCAGGAGTGGCTTGTCCAATCGCGTAATAGTCAATCAACTCGTCTTGAGTGACCCAAGATTTTTTTTGGCAAAGTTCCCTGTCCAAGATGGGAAGCATGGCCAAGCCGCCGCCAAAAGTAATCGCGCCGATTTTAAAAAATGTCAAAAAGATTTCAAAAAATATTTTCACAAGTATAATCCGCCCTAAATATAGAACAAAAAGCGGGCCTTTTCAAGGGCAAGGGCCTTTTTTAGGCCATTTGAATTGCGCATTTATAAAAAATTGTTGCATTTTCGCGCAAAAGGCTTGATTTTTTTAACAAAAGCGGTAAAATATGTATAAAATTCACTTTGGAACGCCTATGAAAATCGAACTTTCGTCAAAGCAGGAAAAAAAGTTTTGCTACATCGACAATTATGAAAACTACCTGACCCTTGGCTCAAACAGCCCTGAAAACGGCGAAGGCTTGATTTACAAAAACCAAGTTTTGGCAAGCGACTTTTGCGTTTTTGCGAACGACAATGGCTATAAAAAGCTTTTAACCCGCTTTGACAATGCCGAAACAAGCTTGGAGGCGGATTCTTTTTCAGTCGATTTTAACGAAAAAAAACAAAGGGTCGTCTGCTCGCTTTTTGACAACGCGCTTTACTTCAATTGCCAAAACTTTGACAACGCTTCGGCCTTGCTTGCGATTTTGCCGTCAATCGATTTAGCGAAAAAAATGGACAAGGGCCAGGCCTTTGCGGCAAGCCAAGAAGTCCAAGTCTTAAAGCCCTTGGCCTCTGAACTTTTGCAGCTTACAAAAGTTTTTGGAAAACGGGCCACCCACGCCCGCCTTCTTTCTTTTGAAAAGCCTTGCGAGATTTACATTTCCCTTGACCACTCGCCAAGCGGCTCAACAAAAAACGCCGCCCGCCTTCTAAAAGAAAAGGCCTTCGAGCGCCATTGCCAAGACTGCAAAAAGCGCTTGCAAAAAAGCTCTTTCAAAAGCCAAAACGAACTTTACGACAAGGCCTTGGAATGGGCCAAATTCTCCGCCATGCAATTTTTGAACAAGAACAAGACAAGGGCGCTTTGGGCGGGCCTTCCTTGGTTCCGCGATTATTGGGGCCGAGACATTTTCACTTCCATTCCGGGAAGCCTTTTGCTAAGCGGAAACATTCTAGAAGCGCAGGAACTTTTTGAAAAGTTCGCGGACTACCAAGACATCAATCCTAGAAGCGTCACCTACGGAAGAATCCCGAACATTTACCGCGGAAGCGGAGACGCAATCTACAACACCGCGGACGCAAGCCTTTGGTTTGTTCGGGCGGCCTTGCAAACGGCGCGCTTTTCGGGCGACAAAAAATTTTTGGAAAAAATTTGGCCGAGCGTCCAACTCGCCTTGGAATGCGACAGAAACCTTAGAACGGATTCGGCGGGCTTTTTGCTTCACGGAGACGCCGACACTTGGATGGACGCGCGCATCTTTGGCGAAAAGTCTTTTTGTCCAAGAGGAAACAGGGCCAATGACATTCAAGCCTTGTGGTTCACAGCGCTTTTGTGCGGAGCGGAAATAGCCCGCATTTTAGGAAAGGAAGAGCAAAAAGACGTTTGGGAAGAAGCCGCGACAAAGGTAAAGAATTCCTTCTTGGGAAAATTTTACGACGGTGAAAAAATCGCCGACTGCGTTTTGAGAGACGACGCGGCTGATTACAGAATCAGGCCGAACCAATTGCAGCTGACGACAATTCCGCAAATTACAGGCCGCCATTTCATTCCCCAGGAAATTGAAGAGCAATCGATTAGAAACGCCACCAAGGAACTCTTGTTTCCGCAAGGCCTTTGCTCGCTTTCCCAAAACGACCCCTACTTTCATCCCTACCATCAAACTTGGGAATACTACCACGAAGACGCGGCCTACCACAACGGAACGATTTGGACTTGGAACACAGGCTTTGCAATCGGCGCCCTTTGCTCGATTGGAGAGCAAGACCTGGCTTGGAAGCTGGCCAAAAGCGTTGCCGGAGAATTCTTCAGCGGACCTTGCGCCGGCACCTTGAGCGCGAACATTTGGGCTTATCCCGACCAAGACGGCCACTTGCGCTTTTCGGGAGCCTATTCCAGCTGCCGTTCCGTTTCGGAATTTCACAGGGCCGCTTGGGAATATTTTTTGGGAATGCAAGTGGACTTGCTTGAAAAAAAGATTTCCTTTTGCCCCCGCATTCCAGCGGAATGGGACGAAGGCGAAGCGAAGATTTTCCTTGGCTTAAAGAACGACATTGAATTGAGCCTTTCTTGGTCAAAGATGAACTTGTCGGGCGAACGGGAATTTTGCGTGAAGGCCAGCGACGGCATCGCGATATTCTTCTCATTCATGAACGACGAAAAAGCGACGGAACTTTCAAAAGGCTCGACAATAAAAGGAAAAATCTTTTTCGCGAAAAAAAGCGGATTGGACTTCGCAAAGCCGTTATGCTTTGATTCAAATTGGAAAAAGCCGGAATGCCTTGAGCAAAAGAACTTTATGGCCGAAATCGCCTTGCGCCAAGAATTCAATCCCGGCCACCCCTCTTCTCTAACCGCAATCAGAAATTAAAAACTAGTCGGCGCTTTCAACAACAGGAGAATATTCGTTTTCGTGAATTACCGGCGGCGGCTGAATCTCGTCAGAAAGGCGAATGTCAAAGCTGCGGTACTTGTGGGGCGTCATTCCCTTGTAGCGCTTGAAGGTTTTGATGAAATAGCTAAAGTCGTTGAAGCCGCAATTGTAGGCCACGTCTATCAAGCTTTCTTTTCCCGCCCTAAGCTGGTTGCAGGCTTGGTCAACCCTAAAGGCGTTCAAGTATTCAACCGGCGTCCTGTGCGTCATCTCGCGGAAAACCCTGCAAAAATATTTGGGAGACATTCCGGCGCTCGCGGCCATGTCGTCAAGCGAAATGACCGAACCGTAATTTTGCTTGATCAAGTTAAAGACCGCCTTTAATTGGTCGCTTCTCAAGCGCGAGCGGTCAAGAACTTTTTCGTCTTCGATAAAATAATTGTTGTTCTTAATGTAGCCAAAAATGAACAAAAGGCGGGCCACCGTCAAAAGCTCGTAGCCAACAGGCTCGCGCCTCATCGCAAGGAACATGTTCTCAACTTCGGTGTTCACCTCTTTGTTCTTTAACGGAACCGTCTTGTTCAATATAACTTTATGAGAGGAAATGTCTTCCAAAAAAGCGTCGTGCGCGTAATTCTTGTTCCTAATCAAGTTAAAGTCAAAGACAACCGATTCGTAGCGGCAAGTGCTTTTGTTTGCGCCATCTCCGTGCAAAATGCCGTCTTGAATCACGCCGAGAGTTCCCTTTTTAAGACAGATTTCCTCGCCGTCTACAAAGAAAACATGCTCGCCGTCAAGAATATGGATCAACTCGCACTCGTTGTGCCAGTGAACGGGCAAATTGTAAAGGGGCGAAGCAGTGTTTGAACAATAATATTGAATCGGAAAGAAAGCTGTTCCGCGCTGCAACATTTCTTTTTTCTTTATGTCTATGCTCATTTTTCCCCCTCGCCAAAAGGCCGCTATGTGAATATATTTCTATTTTTTAATACTATATCACAAGATTTACAAAAAAATCAATACTATAATTTTATTCAATTTGAAAAAATTCATGAATTGAAAACGCGCGGATGGTAAAAAAACGCCGCCGAAAAAAAATCTTTGCGGGAGGCCGCCAAAATGATTAAAAGATTCACGTTCGGAAAACCCTTCGACACAGAAGCAGTTGTTCAAAAGCCAAAAGCCCAAAAAGACGCTTTGCCCTTTGGAAGCGCTTTTAAAAAAGGCGGCTCTCTCTTTTGGAAATACGAGCTTTCGGATGAGGACAAGATTTTCGGCTTGGGCGAAACGATGCGCGGCGTTAACAAGCGCGGCTTTGTTTTTGAAAGCGTAAACTCTGACCAACCGATTCAAAACGAATGCGTGAAAAGCCTTTACGGCTCGCACAACTTTTTCATCGTTTTTGGAAAAAAGACCTTCGGCGTTTTTTTTGACTATCCGGGAAAGGTTGTCTTTGACTTGGCCTTTACAAAAAACAACGAGCTTTGCGTTCAAACCGAACGCGCGGACGTTGACATTTATTTTGTCACTTCTTCAAAAAAAGAAGGCGCTTTAAAAGAAATCGCAAAAGAATTCAGGGGCCTTGTCGGAAAAAGCTACGTGGCGCCAAAATGGGCCTTTGGATTTTGCCAAAGCCGTTGGGGCTACGCAAGCGCGGCGGACATCCAAAAAGTTTGGAAGACTTACAGAAAGCTTGGCATTCCCCTTGACTCAATTTGCCTTGACATCGATTACATGGACGACTACAAAGACTTTACCGTTGACCAAAAGAAATTTCCCGCCTTCAAGAATTTTTGCGCGCGGCTAAAAAAAGACGGAGTGCGTTTGGTTCCGATTATCGACGCCGGCGTGAAAAAACAAAAGGGCTATTCGATTTATGAAGAAATGCTCAAAAATAATTTTGAATGCAAAAAGAAAAACGGCAAAAGCTTTGAAGCCGGCGTTTGGCCCGGAGACAGCGTTTTCGCCGATTTCCTAAATCCCGCCGCGCGCGAATGGTTCGGAAAACAATACAAGGTTTTGCTTGACGCTGGCGTGGAAGGCTTTTGGAACGACATGAACGAGCCGGCTCTTTTTTACACCAAGGAAAACTTAAAAAAGACTTTTTCGCAATTGGAAAAATTCAAGACAAAGGCTCTTGACGTTACAGGCCTTTTTGAATTCATGCAAATAGCAAATTCCGTTTGCAACAACGCGGACGACTACAAAAGTTTTTATCACAAGATAAACAAAAAAACTGCGGGAGCCTTCGCCGCGACAAAGGCCGACAAAAACGGAAACGTTTTGGTAAACCACAACGACGTTCACAACTTGTTTGGCTACAATATGACTCGCGGCGCGATGGAAGCCTTTAAGGAAATGGAACCCGACTCGCAAAAGCTTTTGTATTCCCGCTCGTCATACATCGGAGCCCACCGCTACGGGGGCGTTTGGACAGGCGACAACCACGCTTATTGGGGCGACATTCTCTTAAGCTTGCAGCAAATCATTTCATTAAACTTGGCCGGCTTCTTGTACACAGGAAGCGACATCGGAGGCTTTAACAACGACACAAGCCGCGACTTGATTTTGCGATGGACGGCATTTGCCTTGTTCACTCCCCTTTTTAGAAACCACAGCGCGCGCGGAACAAGGGAGCAGGAATACTATCAGTTTGAAAATCCAAAAGACTTTAAGAGCATGATTGAATTGCGCTACGCCTTGATTCCATACTTGTACAGCGAATACCTAAAGGCGTGCGAAAACGACGGACTTTTTGCCCGCGCCCTTGCCTTTGACTTTCCAAACGACAAGAGAGCCGCGGCCGTTCACGACCAAATGCTTGTAGGAAACGAAATTATGGTTTGCCCTGTTTACGTTCAAAACGCGCTCGGCCGCTACGTTTACCTTCCGGAAGCAATGACTATGGTTGAATGGAAAAACGGAAAAGTCGCGGCGCAAAAAAAACTTCCCAAAGGCGACCACTTTATCGAAGTCCCCTTGGAAAGCGTTGTATTCTTTGTTCGCAAAGGAAAGAAGGTTCCGCTCGCAAAAGCCGCCCCTTGCGTCGAAAAAATCGACTGGACAAAACTTACGTTTGTCGGCGACAAAAACGCGGCCTACGAGTTGGTTGACCTTAGCGTCCGCTAAAGAATGTAGCGAGACAAGTCTTCCGAAGAAGAGATGTCCTTCAAGCGTTCGTCAACAAAGGCGGCGTCAATCGTAATTGTCTCCCCCTTTCGTTCGTCGGCGCTAAAGGAAATGTCTTCCAAAACCTTTTCCATAATCGTGTGAAGGCGGCGGGCGCCAATATTTTCGGCCTTGGCGTTCACCTCTTCCGCGATGCTTGTCATTCTGTCAATCGCTTCGTCGGCAAATTCAATTTCCACGCCTTCAGTCTGCAAGAGCGCCTTGTATTGCTTTACAAGCGCGTTTTTAGGCTCAAGCAAGATTCTTTTAAATTCCTCTTTGTGAAGGGAATCCAATTCAACTCGCAAAGGAAAGCGGCCCTGCAATTCAGGAATCAAGTCGCTGGGCTTTGAAAGGCTAAAGGCGCCCGCCGCGATGAACAAAATGTGCTTGGTGTCCACAACCCCGAATCGCGTGTTCACATGGCTTCCTTCAACAATCGGAAGAATGTCGCGCTGAACGCCTTCCCTTGAAACTGACTGGCCGTGAGTTTCGCCGTGAACCGCAATCTTGTCGATTTCGTCGATGAATACGATTCCGCTTTGCTCCACTCTGTCTTTGGCCACTTCCGCGCACTTTTCCTGGTCAAGCATGCTGTCCAAAATTTCTTCGGTCAATATTTTTCTGGCTTCGGCGACAGTCACGGTTCTTTGCTTTTTGCGGTTTCCGTTCATCATTTGCTGAAGGTTTTGCATGGCGCTTTCAATGTCGTCCATGTTTCCGCCGCTAAAGAAACCGATTCCGCTCGCGGCTTTTGGACCAGTAGAAACAGTCAAAGAAAGTTCGCGGCTTTCAAGCTTTCCGTCGCGAAGCATTTGCCTGAATTTTTCGCGGGTTTCCTTCATGTTTTCGTTGGACGAAGACTGTTCGCCTTGTCCGTCCGCGGGAACAATCGCAGTTTCCGAAGAAGAATCGGCTGGAACTTTCTTTCCAAAAATGTTTCCGAGTATGCCGCCGGGATTTTCAGAGGCGGCCTTTGGTCCGCTTCCGGGCAAGAGAAGGTCCAAAAGGCGCTCCTCAACTTTTTCCTTGGCTTGGTCCCGCATTTTGTCTTCCATCTCGGCCTTGACCATGTTAAAGGAAACCGCCATCAAGTCCCTTATCATCGACTCAACGTCGCGGCCTACGTAACCGATTTCTGAATATTTTGTGGCCTCAACTTTAATGAAGGGAGCGCCGCAAAGCTTTGCAAGGCGGCGGGCGATTTCTGTCTTTCCCACGCCTGTAGGCCCAATCATCAAAATGTTTTTTGGAGCCACTTCGTCGCGCATTTCTTCAGGCAACTTCAAACGGCGGCTTCTGTTTCTCAAAGCGATTGCCACGCTGCGTTTTGCCTTTTTTTGGCCAATGATGTAATTGTCAAGGCGCTCGACAATTTCTTTGGGCGTTAAATCAGTTGCTTCCAATTAAAGTTCCTCCACAGTGATGTTGTCGTTTGTGTAAATGCAAATTTTTCCGGCTATGCCCAATGACTTTTGAGCGATTTCCTTCGCGCTGTAATCAGACGATTCCATGTAAGCGAGCGCCGCCGAAAAAGCGTAGTTTCCGCCAGAACCGATCGCCATAACGTCATCTTCAGGCTCAATGACGTTTCCGTCGCCTGAAATCAAAAGAATTTTGTTTGTGTCGGCAACCAAAAGCTGGGCTTCCAATTTTTGCAATGTCCTTTCGGTTCGCCACATCTTTGCAAGATCCACTGACGCGCGCAAAATGTCTCCGTTGGCTTCCTTAAGGCGCTCCTCGAACTTGTCAAGCAAAGTGAAAGCGTCGGCAACAGAGCCCGCAAATCCAGTCAAAACCTTTCCGTCGTAAATTTTTCTGACTTTTCTGGCGTTTCCCTTGGCCACTGTATTTCCAGCGGTAACCTGTCCGTCTCCCGCCATCGCGACCTTTCCGTTTCTTTTTACGGCAATAACCGTGGTGCTTCGTATTTTCATATAATCCCCAATAAAAAAAATGCCTTATTTATAATATAATAAATTTTGGGGAAATCGGCAACATAGCGGCGAGA
>JAILDQ010000077.1 GCA_024689365.1 Treponema sp.
ATATTCGACGGTGTTTTTTGTAAGCTCCATCGTCTGCTCGGAAACATGGATTTTGGAGCCTTGTCCGGAACTTTCCATTCGGCTTGCGACGTTTACTGTGTCGCCCCAAATGTCGTAGACGAATTTTGTCTTTCCGATAACACCGGCGATAAGACTTCCGCTGTTGATTCCGATTCTCATAAAAAGTTTGATTTTGCTTGTGGCGTTAAATTCCTCAACGTCCTTTAGCATTCCGCGGGCGAAATTTATGATTGAAAGCGCGTTTTTGTCCGCCCCTTCGCTTCCAAAAAGACCGGAAGCCGCCATGTAGGAGTCTCCGATTGTCTTGATTTTTTCAATGCCTTCGCGCTTGGCCCGCTCGTCAATCCGCGAATAAAGGGCGTTCAAAGCGCCGACAATCGTGCCAGCGTCCAAAGCGCTCGTGATTTTTGTAAAGCCTACGATATCGGCAAAAAGCACCGACGCGTTTTCTATTTTGTCGGCGATTTTGGCGTTCTTGTCTTTTTCAAGGCGTTTTGCGATTTCCTGGGGAAGAATGTTCAAGAGCAGGCCTTCGGAACGGTTTTTTTCTTCTTCAAGCTCTTTGGTTCGCTCTTTGACAGTGTTTTCAAGCTTAGCGTTCTCTTCCTCTATGCGGATAATTTTTCCTTCGCTAAAGGAAATCGTAATAGAAACGACAAAGACAATCACCAAAGCAATCATAAAAAAGTTGAAAAGAACGTTTGAAGTGGGTCTTAAGATGCTTTTGTATGTAAAAGTGAGCGTCGCCTTTAAGGGGTCGTAAGAGCGCGGAGTGTACATTATGCAGCCAAATCCAAGGCTTTTTAGAGGAGAAACCTTGTAATAATCAACGCCGTGAATGTTTTCCTTGTCGCTTTGCTGAGGCTTTTTTACCCTTAATTCGTTTCCTGTAAATGAAAAAGTTCCGTTCCAAGGATTAGGGTCAACAGAACAGCCTTCAGGAATGTCTATCGAAAATTTCCAGTCTGTGATGACCGTAGATTTCATATTGTTGTAAATCATGCCGTTGAATTGGGCGCCAAGCCTTTTTATGTCATTGTCGTCATACCATTGTTTTTCCGCGTCACGGATAAAGGTCACAAATACCGGATTTGCCCTGTGGTTGCTTGAGGCAGGATCGTCTATTATTACGGTTTTTTCCGGAATGTTGATTCCCGTAATGGAAAGAATCACAAGAATCAAGATAAGTCCGCCTGAAACCGCGCAAACAGTTTGCCACAAATGGCTTTTTGAGATTCTTTTTTTCATCTCTGGAATTGCCATCGCGGGCTTGTAGTTTGGATTTAGGCGGGAACCTTCGTTTTTACCTGAAAAAAATTCAAGCTCCATAAGTTTTAGCGAGGAATAAAAAAGGTGCAGGGCTCCAAGACCGTAAGCGATGTTTATCCAAGTTATTCCATAAACGAACAAGGCTAAAACAACTCCTACAAGCGGAAAAAATGAATAAACCAAAAGGGATAAGAAAACGTTTTTTGACAAAAACCTTTTGTATTGAAAAAGCATTGAAAGACTTATAAGGCCTGGCAAAAATCCCAAAGCAACGCTCAAAGGAAAGAGGGAACTTCTGTGGTAAAGATTGTTTTCGTCAAAATAATAAAAGAGATTCGTGAACTGGCTTACAATAAGAAGAAGAACGCCTGCAACGCAAATGTAATAAACAATAAATAGGTGAATCGGGATTCCGCTTTTAACGGAAGAACGCGGCGAGCGAAGAATCTTAAAATCCAAAATGTCGGATTTTATGAACTCCACGCAATAAAAACAAAAGAAGAACGCGGCCGCATAACTTAAGGCAAAGACCCAAAAATTGCTTATGCGAACCATATAATAGCCTAAGGCGCCGCCGCTTCCCCTAAAAAAATACGCCAAAGCGTCAAAGAAAAGAAGAAGACCTGTAAAAAATTCAATCAAAACGAGGGTATGACGGCTGTTGCTTTTTATTTTGTGGCCAGATATCAAAAAAAATCCGGCTTGAAAACAAAAAAAGGCCAATGTCATTAAAATCGCAATACATGTTATCCTGATCGTTTCGCTCATAACACTAAATTATATTCTATCAAAAAGCATTTGTCTACAATATGAGCGATAAAAAAAGCCGCCCAAATTGGACGGCTTTATGCGCGATTTTTAAGGCGTTGTTTTCCGTTAAACGTACAAGGGCGAAACTTGGCTTAAGATTTTGTTGTATTCAACAAAGGCCTCGTCGTAAGCCTTAACGTTTTCTGGAATCGGGTTTGTTGTTTTTGACGAATCCAATTCCACGTGGCTTTGGGCGATGCTTTCCATTGAAACGTTTTTTCCGTTTGAAGATTCCAAACACCAAAGGGCTTGCAAAGCCGCGCCAAAGGCGGCCGCTTCGCTTGAAGTCGGAACTTGGACAGGCAAGTTAAGAATGTCGGCAACAATTTGTCTCCAAATAGGACTCTTTGCGCCGCCTCCTGTAAGCCTAAGCTCTTTTGGCGTAAAGCCGTGCTTTTTGAACGATTCAAGGCCGCCGCGCATTGAGAACACCGCGCTTTCAAGGGCGGCTCTGGCAATGTTGGAGCGCTTGCAGTTGGCGACTGTAAGGCCGGTGATTGACGCTCGTCCGTGGGGCAAGTTTGGAGTGCGCTCGCCGTTAAAGAATGGTAGAACAAAAACGCCTTCAGAGCCTGGCTTGGCTTCCTTGGCTTCGGTGTCAAATTCCTTTACGTCAAGATTGAAAAGCGCTCTGATTTCTTCCGAAGCGACAGTGCAGTTCATCGTGCACAAAAGCGGAAGATAGCCGTTGGTTGAAGAGGCGAATCCAGAGATTCCGCTTTCAGGATCTGAAACAGACTTGTCAGAAAAGCCGTAAAGGGTTCCGCTAGTTCCCATAGACATTGTCAAAGTTCCGCCCTGAACGCAGCCCGTTCCGATGGCGCTCATCATATTGTCTCCGCCGCCGGCAGAAACAGGAATGCCCGCTGGAATTCCAAAGCGTTTGGCGGCTTCTTCCGTAACCTTTCCGGCAGGCTCGTCGTCGCGAATGATTTTTGGAAGCTTATCAAGCAAAGAAGGATCAACCGCGTCGCAAACTGTCTTTGACCACTTTCTGTTAACGCTGTCAAAAAGCGCTGTTCCAGAAGCGTCGCCTGATTCCATTACATAATTCTTGGTGAAAACGTAATTCAAATAATCGTGGGGAAGCATGATGTATTTTAGCTTTGCAAAGGCGTCCGGCATGTGGCGCTTGAGCCAAAAGATTTTTGGAGCGGTAAAGCCCGGAAGCATAAAGTTTTGAACGGCCGCGGCAACCTTTTCCTTTCCGCCAAGAGCGTCGGTCAAGACTTGGCATTCTTGCGCGGTGGAAGTGTCGTTCCACAATTTAATGTTGTACAAAGCCTTTCCGTCCGCGTCAAGCGGAACAAAGCCGTGCTGCTGGCCAGAAACGCCGATCGCTTGGATGGAAGCCTTTCCTTCCGCGCTCAATTTTGAAAAGCAAACGTCAAGGCCATTTTCATACATTTGAGTTGTCTGCTCGCGCGTTCCGTCATCCTTGGAAATCAAATCCATCGGGCAAGAAGCGCTTTCCGTAATCTTCTTGTTTTCATAGTCGTAGAGAACAACCTTCATGCTTTGAGTTCCCAAGTCAACGCCAGCAACGTATTTCATATATTTGCCTCCAGTATCGTGCACGAGCACGGAATATATATAATATAAGCCTGATTTTTTTTTATGTCAAGTCCGCTCGTGTTTTTTTTCAAAGATTTTAATCGTTATTTCGAGCGGATTTCGCGCAAGCGCGGCGGTCTTGAAAAAAAACACCCGCGTTTTTTCGCGGGCGGTTTTTAGGCTTCCGATCAGTTATCAGCGTCCCCAAGTCATAATCAAATCGTAGTTGTCTTCGCGAACCTCAAAGTACTGATTGTACTCGCCGCAAGTTTCGCAGTATTCGGGAGCGGTCGGGCCAACAACGATGTGGCCGCATTTGAGGCATTCCCAAACTTTTACCGTGCTGTTCTTAATCTGGGCGGAAGTGTCTTCGTCCTTGAGCAAAGAACGGTAGCGGTCTTCGTGGCGCTTTTCAATTTCGGCAACGGCGCGGAATTTTGCGGCCAAATCGGCAAAGCCTTCCGCTTCAGCGGTTTTGGCAAAGCCAACGTACATGTCTGTCCATTCGTAGTTTTCGCCGTCAGCGGCCGCCTTAAGGTTTGAATTGGTGTCTTTGATGCCTTCCAATTCCTTGAGCCACATCTTGGCGTGCTGCTCTTCGTTGTTGGCGGTCTTTTCAAAAATCTTCGCGATTTTTTCCTGTCCGTCCTTTTGGGCTACCTGTGAAAAA
>JAILDQ010000117.1 GCA_024689365.1 Treponema sp.
TAAGGCGATTTTGGAAAGCTATCTTGGCGGACAGGCGGTAGGCATTGCGCAAATCGAATTGCTTTTTGGCCGCGCCAATCCGTGCGGAAAGTTGGCCGAGTCGTTCCCGATTCAATTGGAAGACAATCCTTCTTACTTGAATTATCCAGGAAACGGAAAGGTGGCCAACTACGCCGAAGGAATTTTTGTTGGCTATCGCTACTACGACAAAAAGAACATGAAGGTTTTGTTCCCCTTTGGACACGGACTAAGCTACACAAGCTTTGAATATTCCGCGTTAAAGTTGGGCGCCAAAAAAATCAAGGGCGGCCAAAGCCTTCAGGTTAGCCTTAAGGTTCAGAACACTGGAAAGAAGGCAGGAAAGGAAATCGTTCAGATCTACGTGGCTCCTCCAGAAGGAAACGAATGCCTTCCTCCTTACCGCGAGGCCCGTCCGCAAAAAGAGTTGAAGGGCTTTGAAAAAGTTGAGCTCAAGCCTGGCGAAAAAAAGACTGTGACCGTAACTTTGGACAGCCGCGCCTTTGCCGTTTGGGATGTTGAATTGCATGACTGGTACATTCCGGGAGGCGAGTATCAAATTATTGCGGCCTCTTCTTCTCGTGACGTTCGCTTGTGCGCCAATGTGGAAGTTGAATGCGTTCAGGACTTGCCCTTTGTCGCGACGCAAAACACGGTCTTTGAAGAAATCATGGACAACCCAAAAGCCTTTGCAATCGCCAAGACTTTTGCCCGAGGTCCGCTTGCCGCTTCCGCCCAAAAAGAGGAGAAGCGCGGAAAGAGCGCCCGCGAAAGCATCAGCGACGAAATGCAGCTTGGCATGATGAAAAGCCTTCCCCTCCGCGCGATGAGAAGCTTTGACCATGTTAGCCAAGAAGCCGTTGACAAGATGGTAGCCGCGTTGAATCAGGCGCAAAAGTAGAGCGTCATACTGAACCACAACGTCATCCTGAACAAGTTTCAGGATGATGAAAATTTGCATGAGGGTCGCCCTTTTGGGCGGCCCTATTTTTTTAGAGTCGCGCTCTTTTCTTGCATCTCTTTTATCATGTTTATGATAGGAATTTTTTCAAAGTCAGGGAGTGAGTCCAAGCTTTCGATTGTTTTTGCGTATTTATGATATTTGCGCATGTCTTCTAATTTTTGAGTTGTTTTTGAAGTCGGTTCTGTTCCTGTCACAAGATATTCTATAGGAACTTTGAGTGCTGCAGCTATTTGAAGGGCCAAATCAACTTGCGGAACGCTTTTGCGTTTTAACCCCATCGCAATTGTAGAGACATCAATATTGACTTTAGAAGCCAACCACTTTCTAGTCATGCCCTGATATTCCAATTCGTCTGTAACAACTTCCCAAAAACTTGCACTCATAAGACAATTCTAGTTAACACAAGTGATTTTTTCTTGATTTTTTAACAAGGGTGATATATAATATAAAAGTGACGATAGTGAATTTTGAGAGAAATTTGTATAATTGTCATATTTATTTAGGTGCTGTTATGATAAAAAAAATATTTTTTTGTTTTCTGATTTTTGCAAGTTTCTTTTCTTATGCAGAAAAAGTTGGGGAAGAAATTTCTTATTACAACTCTAAATTAGCTAGTATTACTGACTATACATTATTAACAAGGGTAGAACCCATGAGTGATAGAGAAGGGCATTACTCTGTTGAATTAACATCAATAATAATGCCCGCGGGAGGCAATTCTGTCGTTGGTACATTTACACTTACAACACACTATACTGTAAAAGTAAATGACAAAATAACTTTATTTAATTCTGGTTATCCGTATTCCACACCTATTACATTGATTATATCGAAAATAAAAAATAACGAGATTGAGTTTTCTACTATTTCTGATGTGTTAAATGAAGAGTAAAAGAATGAAAAAGGTTTTATATGCTGTTTTTTTCCTTTTGATTAATAGTCTTTGCTTCTCACAGGTAAGAAAAACTATTCTGGGATTCGATTTAAACACGACGAAAGAATTTATTAAACAAAAATTAGTAGATGAAAAATATTCCCTTATTGGGAATGATAATAGTAATGAGATATTCCCAATCACCATTGAATTATATTCCAAAGCTGAGTTAAAGTTTAACAACATACCAGTAAGACATATTTCCTTCACATTTTGTTACGATGAATTAATTTGTATAAGTTTAGTGACAGAAGCTATAGATAATCTTGAGTTATTGTCAAATTCACGTAGAATCATAAAACAGAAATATAATATGGAAAAAAAAGACTATATTGATATTAATGAAGAGTTCTATGATAAATCATCAAATCCATCTTTCTATTCTTGTATTGATGATCAAGATTTTGTTTTAGTTATTTTTGGGGAAGAGGTGTTTGATGGTTATGTGCCGCAGTATTATAATTTTATGTATAAATCAAAAACTGATGAGGCAATGCAATTAAAAAATAATTATCAAAGTTATAACTATATTGAAGATTATACAAAAATGTCTTTAGATGAACTAGAGAAAAACGCTCTGCTTTTGGAACAAGAAAAACAGGAAGAGCGAAAAAAAATTGAAAAGCAAAAGGCAGAAGCAGAAGAAAAGCAAAGAGCTGAAGCTCAAAGGATAAATGAAGAATATAATAAAAAACATAGGTTTGATAAATTTATGGGTGGTTTTACAGGAGGGTATTTGGGTGGAGGTATGTACAATGGAACAAATAAAGGTGGGTTTGGAGCTTTAGATTTTTCCTATAATTTTTGGGGGCCATTCACAATCGGAGGCGATTTAAGGTTAGGTAATATTTCTTCTACCGTAGGGAAACAGTATGGTAGTTTTAGAATGGATCTTGATGCATATATAGCACTAGGAGTAGCAATTCCCATAAAAAGAAATGATTCGCCAATTATTTATATTGCTGTTGCTCCGGGGGGCTTTTTATATCAAGAAAAGAATTTAAATAACATTTATAGTAAAAAATACGATGCAAAATTTGAAGGTTTTGTGGATCTCAGAGCCGGTATTATAGTTCCGATATACTCAGGGTGGGGATTCAAATTTGTTTATTCCAGAGAATTTACTGTAAATAATGGACAAATGAATTTATTTTCGCTTTTTATAGGGAAAAAAAGTTTTTAACAAATAATATAGAGATAAAAATAGAAAACATCTTAAAATGCCAGTGAAAATAACAGAATATGAATGTAATTTGCATGGATTGTGTAATGTAGTTATTTTAAAATATATTGATTTTAAAAATCCTGAATTTGATTGTTCTAATATGGTATACAAGATTTCTTATGGTAAAATAAAAACGAGAAGATTTCATAATGTCTAAATTCCAGCTAAGTGAATACAAAAAAGTTGGCGAATTGATTGAAATCTAGAGACGCGATATAGAAAAGATTTGCAAGCTTTGGAAGTGAAATCTCTGAGACGGAATACACAGTTCATTCTAACGACATTTTGACAATGTCCATATCGAATGACATTGGTTTCGTCAAATCGCCCCAATCAACCCAAAGGGCGTGAGGGCGAAATCGTTTTTAAATTCTTGGCTTGCGCTTGCGTGCGCGATTGAAGCTGACGCCGCCGCGTCCAAAGGACTGTAGCCTTGCGCCAAAAGCGCGCCTATCATTCCGCTAAGAACGTCTCCGCTTCCGCCTTTGGCCAGGGCGCTTGTTCCGAGCGGATTGATGTAAACGCGGACTTCGTTTTCTCCGGGCAATTGAGAGGCAATCAAAACGTTCGCGCCTTTTAAAAGCAAGACGCGTTCTGGATATTTTTTTGCGAATTCTTTTACAAGTTCAAAACGATTTTGAACAGCTTCCTGAACGCTGTAATTTCCAAGGCCGCAATTTTTTAAAAGCTCCGCGAACTCTTTTGGGTGCGGCGTAAGGACAAGATTTTTTTTCTTTTCAAGCAATTCCTTTATTTGCGGATAGTAAAAAATGTCCGCGTCAAGGACAAGGGGCTGCGGAATGGAGTCAAGGCCGCAAACGATGGAGGCCGCATCTTTGGCTTGCGAACTGCTAGGCCTTCCCAGGCCTGGGCCTATGACCAAAGCCGTGGCGTTTTGCGGAAGCTTGTCTGAAATCATAAGCTCAAAGTCTTCCACTTTTTCAAACTGAATTTTTTCTCTCGCGATTGGAAGAAGCGAGACCAGGCCGCTTCCAAACTTTAGCGCGGCGTGGCCTGCGATGACTGCGGCTCCAGCTTTTTCGCCGCAAAAGACTGCTGTGTGGCCAAAGGTTCCTTTGTTGGAATTTTGCTTTTTGCTTCTAAAGGGAAGGCGCGCGTCTGCTTTTTCCAAGAGTTGGGCGCATGGCTTTAAGAGCGCCGCCGCTTTTTGGGCTTTTGAAAGATTTTGTTCAATGCCAGAATCGTTTGCGGGCTTGCAAACGGTCGAGGCCGCCGCTTCAAAGTTTGAGCGGCTTACGCCCAAATCAGCGACGACGATTTTTCCGCAAGCGTCTTTCGCCCGGTCTGTGTAAAGCGCGGCCTTTAGCGCGCCCATCGTCACGGTAAGGTCCGCGCGGAATGCGCAGCCGGTCGGAATGTCGCAGGCAATCTTATACGCGCCTTCAATTTTGTTCGCGCTTTGAATCACCGCGGAGCAAAGGGCGTCAAGCTCTCCGTGAAAGCCGCTTCCAAAAACGCAGTCGTAGACTACGCGCAAGTCAAAGCTCGTCCGTTCAAGCCAATCGTCCAAGTCGTATGGGTTGATGAAAATCACTCCGGCTTTTTTTGCGCGTTCGGCTTGAATGACGCACATTGGGCTTTTGGGTTCGTAGACTTGGCAGACGGTGACGCAGATTTCGTGCTGGACGATTCTTCGGGCCAAGGCGTAGCCGTCCGCTCCGTTGTTTCCCGAGCCTGCCAAGATTAAAACCGTCGGCCGGTTTATGTATTTTTTGTCGGGCGAGAAAAAATAATCTTTGCCGTATGACTCAAGCGCGGCGGCGGCGTTTTCCATCATTATGTCTTCTGAAAGTCCGTAATTTTCGCGGGCGGCCTTGTCCAAAAGCCTTGCGTCTAAAAAAATATCTTGCATTTTATTGGTCCTCCATATCATTGATGATTCTCAAAATGTCGCCGCCAAATTTGACCGCCTTCATTTCGCCGATTCCGTTTATGGACAAAAGCTCTGAGCGGCTCTTTGGCTTTTTGTTTGAAAGCTCAATCAAAGTCTTTTCATTAAAGATAAAATAGGGCGGAATGTTTTCTTCTTCCGCAAGCTTTTTTCGCCAAGTCTTTAGCTTGTCAAACAGCGCCAGCGTGGCCGTGTCGTCTTGCAATTCCGCTTTTTTGTGGAGAACGGCCTTCTTTTTTGGAAGGGCGAGCGAAGCCTTTTTCTTTTCGGAAAAATCTATGCGGACAGGAAGCTCTATTTTGTCCCGGTTTTGCAAAAGGTCTTTTGCGAGCGGCGTAGCCTTTACGATATTGTATTCGCCGACCCGTTCAATCAAGCCGGCGCTTTGCATCGCGTCCGCCAATTCAAACCAAGCCTGCTTTGAAAGTTCCGTTCCGATTCCCCAAGTGCTCAAAAAATTGTGATTGAATTTTTTTACCTTTTCGTTTCTGGAACCAAGCAAAATGTCGATGATGTGGGCGGCTCCAAATCTTTGGTTCACCCGATACACGCAAGACAAAAACTTTTGCGCTGGCACAGTAACGTCTTGCAAGGGAAGGCCGCCTTGCGAACAAATGTCGCAGCATAACGCCCCTTCTTGGTCTTGCGAATGATTTTGGTCGCGAGCGTTTTGGTCGCGCCCATCCGTGGGCGGAATGTATTCTTCGCCAAAATAATTCAGCAAAAATTTTCTGCGGCAAGTTCGGCACTGGGCGTAGTCAATCATCGCCTGCAAAAGTTTTTCGGCCTTAAAGGATTCGTCGTCGGACTTGTCTTTAAAGAAAAATCTTATGCGGTGAATGTCGCCCGCGCTGTAAAGCAAAAGGGCTTCGCTTTGCAAACCGTCTCGGCCCGCGCGTCCAATCTCTTGGTAATATTCTTCGATGGATTTTGGAAGGGCGTAGTGGATTACAAAACGAACGTCAGGCTTGTTGATTCCCATTCCAAAGGCGACTGTCGCCACGATTATGTCAACTTGTCCCTTGATGAATTTGTTTTGGTGGTCGGCCCGCTCCTGGTCGCTCAAACCCGCGTGGTAGTTTAAGGCGCTTACGTTTTTTTCCTGCAATTCTTCTGTAATGGAATCCACTTCCTTTCTTGAAAGGCAGTAAATGATTCCGCTTTGGTCTTTATGCTCGCCGATAAAATCAAGGATTTGGCCAACGCCGTCGCTTCTAGGCTGAACGTCAAGGTAAATGTTTGAGCGGTTAAAGCTTGAGACCAAGACGGCCGGATTTTTCAGCTTTAAGTTTTTTACGATGTCGGACTGAACTTGCTTGGTCGCAGTGGCGGTAAGGGCTAGGCAAACGGCGTCCTTGAACTCTTTTCTGAACGAAGCGATTTCCATATAGTCGGGCCTAAAGTCGTGGCCCCATTCGCTTATGCAGTGCGCTTCGTCAATCGTCACGCAGCTGACAGGAACTTCCGTTTCGCGCAAAATGTTTTTTACTCGCT
>JAILDQ010000192.1 GCA_024689365.1 Treponema sp.
AATGGAAGCGGCGAAACTGACAGGAATTGAGCGCGAGCTGGTTCTTCAATATTTGATTGACGGAAACGTTCCCGTAACCGTTACTCCGATAGAAGAAGCGGAAGAAGATTCAAAAGAAGAAAAAGACGGCGTTCAGGACGACGGCCAGGAAGTGAAGCCCGCAACCTCGGCGCTTTTTCCTATAGCGATAAAGGCGGAGCAGCTGAAGGTTTTGGAGCAGGGAATAATTCTTTTGACCAACCCGCCGCAAAACGTAAAAAATTTCATCGACAAAAAAGCCCGCGTTGAATTTTACTTCAACCGTCTTGGCCTTTACTTTGAAACGAAAATCAAGCAAATAAAAGCGGGCCTTGCGCTTGTCATTCCGTCTTCAATCAGCAGAATACAAGAAGCTCCCGCCGCGCCTCGTCCAACGGAATTTTCCGCGCAATTGTATTTTTCCGTCAACCAAAAAACAGACGTTCACATTGATTGCGTTCCAGCCCAAGGCTACGACATTTTTTCAAAGCCGGTTTGGAAAGACATTGACGAAAGCGTTCAAAAAAAAGCCAAGGAATATTTGGAGGAATTCATTGTTCACGCCCGCCAAAAAGGCGTTGCCGGAAGCGGCGTCCAATTGATTCCTGTTGTCCGATACTTGTCGGAAAAAGTTGCGAGAATGGAAAGCGTGCAGGACAGAAAAAGCCCTCTTGAAGTTTTGTTTGTAAACCACGAGCGAATTGTATTTGGCCAAAAAGCCGGCAACGCCGAATTGCAGGACGGAACGGAATACGCGCTGGAAATGTCTTTTCCCCTTCCGCGCCCTTTGACTGAAAGAAAAATTTTCGCCACTTGCAGGGTCGAGTCAAATTACTTGGACGATCAAAAAGAATTTTCGTGCGTGGTTTGCCGCTACACGTCCCTTCAAGAGGAAGACGTTCGCTTTTTGTATGAGAAAGTCGTCGGCGAGAAATTGATTTAGTTTTCTTCCGCTTCTTCTTGATTTTTCTTGATTCTTTTGTTGTTCCCTAAAAGAATGCCTATCGGCTTTAGGAAGGAAACGTTTTCGCAAACGATTTTGATGAACACCAAAAAGGGCACCGCCAAAATCATTCCGATAAAGCCCCAAATCCAGCCCCATATGCTCAAGGAAACCAAAATCAAGAAGGGCGAAATGTCGAGGTTTCCGCCTTCGATTCTTGGTTCGACAACGTTTCCCAAAATCATGTTTGACAAAAGCATCAAAAGCGCGGTTGCGATTACGGGCGGAATCTCCGGAAAGAATTGCAGGGTCGCGAAGAATACCGTCAGCAAAAATGAAATCACGCTTCCAAAGGTCGGAATGAAATTCAAGATGAAAGCCAAGAAGGCCCAAACAATCGCGAAGTCAACTCCTATGATGGAAAGGCCCGCGAAAACAACAAGGCCCGTCACAAGCGAAATCGCGAACTTGATTGAAAGGTAGCTCGTCGTGTCAACGATGACTTTTGTGATTACGCTTTTGACGCGGTGGCGCATTTTGCCTTCAAAGGCAAGCGAAATCTTTTTTTCAAAAGAGCCGGCCTCGACAAGCAAAAATGTGTACATCATGAAAATCACAAAAAGGTTTTTTGCGAATGAAAGCGCCGTGTTTGAAACTGAAAGCGCCGCCGTTTGCATGTATTGGCGAATGTTCAATTGGCTCAAAAGATTTTCGATTAAGGTTTTTCCTTCGTCGTAGCTTAGGTGAAATTGCGTGGCGGCGTATTTGTAGAGGCTCAAGATGCGGCTTTCATAGCGGGGATACGCGTTGATGATTGAGGAGGCGCTGGCTTGCAAAAGCCTTGCGATGACTCCAATCAACGCGATGAAGGCCACCAAGGTGACAAAGATTCCCAGACCCCACGGAAATTTCAGCTTGCTGTGCATTTTCCGTATTGCCGGAAGGGCCACAAGGGCAAGCAAAATAGAAAGAACGACTTGAACTGAAAAACTTTTTGTCGCCTTTAGAATCGCGATGAAAACAATCATCGTCAATAGCAAAAGCAAAATGAAAATGCGCTTGGAGTAATTTTTCTCTCCTTTGTCTTCAGTTTTTCTTAAAAAAAAGTCGTCCAAATTATATTCCTTGCCCTTTAAGGCTTTTATTTTTTCGGGCCGATTTTGTCAAAGCCGCAGAAGGGAACGAGCGCTTCCGGGATTGTAATCGATCCGTCTTCGTTTTGATAGTTTTCTACGATGGCGAGCATGGCTCTTCCTACCGCGATGGCGGTTCCGTTAAGCATGTGAACGTACTTGTTCTTTCCGTCGTCGTCCTTGTAGCGAACGTTCAGGCGGCGGCTCTGGTAGTCCGTGCAGTTTGAGGTAGAGGTGACTTCGCCATATTCTCCGCCGTTTCGGCCGGGCATCCATGCTTCCAAGTCCCACTTGCGGTAGGCAGGCGCTCCAAGGTCTCCTGTGCAAGTGTCAACAACATGGAAGGGAAGGCCAAGGCCGGTAAAGATTTCCTCTTCGATAAGGCGAAGCTTTTCGTGCAATTCGTCGCTTTGCTCTGGGGCGCAGTAAACGAACATTTCAACTTTGTCAAACTGGTGCACGCGATACAAGCCCTTGCTGAACTGGCCAGCGGCTCCGGCTTCGCGCCTAAAGCAGTGGGAAAGTCCGCAGTACATAAGGGGCAATTTTGACTTGTCCAAAATTTCTTCAGAATGGTAGCCGCCCAAAGTGATTTCCGCTGTGGCTACCAAGCAAGTTCCTTCTTCCTCGATGCAGTAAACGTTGCTTTCGTTTCCGCGCGGATTAAAGCCGATGCCTTGGAGTATTTCCTGGCGGGCTACGTCCGGCGTGATGAAGGGAGTGAAATTATGCTTTCTTAAAACGTTCAGGGTGTACATAATCAAGGCCTGTTCCAAGAAAACAGCCTCGTTTTTAAGGTAGTAGAATTTTTGTCCGGAAACTTTTGTTCCGCGCTCAAAATCAATCAAGTCCAATTCTTCCATAAGCTGAACGTGGTCCTTTGGCTCAAAGTCAAATTTGCGCGGAGTTCCGACTTTTTTTACCTCAAGGTTTTCTGTGTCCAACTTTCCGATTGGAACTTGCGGGTTGCACATGTTCGGAATCTTTCTCGCGGCTTCTTCCAAGGCCGGCTCGATTTCTTCCAATTCTTTTTCCACCGCGGCGATGTCTTCCTTGATTTTCTTTCCTTCTTCAATCAATTTTTGCCGAGCGTCGGCTTCCATCTTGCCTTTCATCGCGGCGGCGTTTTGGTTTCTCTGCTGCTGCAAGTCCTGGCGCTTTGTCACAAGGGCGGTTCTCTTGTCGAACAATTCAACAACGATGTCCGCGTCGGCCGTCATATTGCGGTTCTTGATGTTTTCCTTTACCGCGTCAAGGTTTTCTTTAATGAATCTGTAGTCTAACATATTTCCTCTTTATTTATTTTAATTCGTAATTGCAATGAACTGTAACCGACACTTCGCTGTTGCCGGCGTTGATTGGCGTGGCAAAATCGTTTGTCGCCATAAACTTCGCGCTTTCGTAGCTTCCGCGAACGGGCGCGCTTGACTCTTGGATGTTCATGATTCTTCCAAGCTCGGCTCCGGCAGTCTTTGCCATAAGGTTTGCCGCTTCAGCCGCGTTTTTAATCGCGAGCGTTCTTGCTTCGCGCAAGGCGTCTTCGATTTTTGTAGCTGAAAATTGAATTGAAGAGAATTCGTTGGCTCCGGCTTTTACGGCGACGTCAATCGCGTTTCCGACTTTTTCAATGTCTTGGGTCACGATGTGAAGGGAGTTTGAAACCCTGTAGTCGCCGCGATACTGAACGCCGCCTCTGCTTGAAACGTCTTGCCAAATTCTGTAATCGCTTGTCGTTATTGAGTCCGAGGAAAAGCCTGCGTCGATTAAAGCGACTCTGACTTTTGTAACGGCTTCGGCGTTGAGCCTTGAGGCTTCAATCACGGAACGATTGTAGGATACGACTGCCAAGTTGATTGTGGCCGTGTCGCTCTTTACGCTTACCGAGCCTGTTCCAGAAACGGAAATCCATCTGCTTTGCTCGTTCTTTTCTTCCGCTCTAAGAACGCATGAGGAAAGGGTCGAGAGGGCCGCGGCAGTCATTAAGACTCCAACTGTTTTTAAAATAATTTTTTTCATAAAAACCTTCTTATCTTATGTCTATGTAAAATCTCTTTAAGTAAATCGAGCGTTCGTTGGCTCTTCTCCAATAAGGGCTTTGCGGCCAGTTCTTTATCAAAGTGTCGTAGGCTCCAATCGCGCTCTTTATGTTTCTCACTTCGGACTTCGCTTCCAAAATCAAGCCTTCCAAGAAAAGGCCCGCGTCAATGTCGTCAGTCGCCGCTTCAAAGAATTGCTGTATCAAATCCAAGGCTTCCGCAAAACGGTTTTCGTCGTAGGCTTTTTGAGCCCTTTCCAAAAGCGACGCGGCCTTGTCGGAAGCGCCGCTGTAATTTTGTTCGGAAGAGCTTTGGGCCGCCTTGTCCTTTGACGAAGCGGCGGGGCTTGTTCCAGCAACGGCGGTCTTTTGCTTTGACTCGTTTTTGTCTTGGCCGGCGGTTTGAATTACAGTCTGAACTTTTTCTGACGGAGAGGCGCTCGGCTCTGTTTGCGTCTCGGGCTTTTTTTGCTCGGCTACAGGCTCGCTTTTTTGAGCGCTTTCTGTTTTTGCGACAGCCTCGCTTTTTTTCTCTTCGATGGATTTTTGGCTGGCGATTTTTTCCGCGGTCTTTTTGCTTCTGTCGAATTTAGGAGGAACCGCTTCCGCGTAGGAGGGCGCCTCTACATGGCTTGCGTCGGTCGCGCTCTTGTCGCCGATTGTTATTTGAATGTAATCGTCAATGTAATCGCCTGTTAAAATGTCGTTTTTGTAAAAATGCAAGAGCGCGGTTCCCGGCTCTTTTGAGCGAAGGGTGAATGTCGTGTTTCCGTTTCCAAGCTTTCTTCCCTGGAAAATAAAATGGTCGCCGCTTCCTTCTTCGCCCAAGTAAATCCAACCGTTTCCTGGATAGACAATGTCAACGAATTGATTGTTCTTCAATGTCATTGAGCGGCTGGGCTTAGGAGGCTCTTTCTTTTCCTCTTCGTCTTGGGCTTCTTCCTCTTGCGGCGGAAGCAAAGAAATCGCTTCGTTTGTTTGCGCTTCGCTCGCCGCGGTTGACACGGCTGGGAGACTTTGCGTTGCCGCCGTCGTTCCGCTTGCGGCCATCGAGGCGCCTTGGCTTGCCTTCGCCGCGTTTTGCTTGTCGGAGTTTGGCCCAATCAAGGGGCCGCCTTGAACTTCATTTCCCTTGCTGGTCACGCGCTTTGTTCCGTCGCTTGAATCGTCTTGGCCTTTAGCGCTTGCGGAACTTACGATTACGCTTGCGTCCCTTCCGTCTTGAAGCGGCGCGGCCGTCTCTTCACTTTGACTGTTCGTTTGAGAATGAGCCATTTCTTCCGCTTGCTTTTGAA
>JAILDQ010000197.1 GCA_024689365.1 Treponema sp.
AATGTAGAAGAAATCCAAGATATGGTAGAAACCAAAATCATGGAAGCCAGCGCCTACTCAATCGCGAAAAAATACATCACTTACCGCTACCAACACGCCTTGAACCGCAAGGAAAATTCGACCGACCAGCAAATTCTTTCATTGCTTGAATGCAACAACGAAGACGTAAAGCAGGAAAACTCAAACAAGAATTCAACGGTCGTTTCAGTTCAGCGCGACTACATGGCCGGCGAAGTGAGCAAGGACATCACAAAGCGCTTTTTGCTTGACGAAGATTTGGTAAAGGCCCACGAAGACGGCTTGATTCACTTTCACGACGCGGACTATTTTGCCCAGCACATGCACAATTGCGACTTGGTGAATTTGGAGGACATGCTTCAGAACGGAACCGTCATCAGCGGAACAAGAATCGACAGGCCCCACTCCTTCTCCACCGCTTGCAACATCGCGACTCAAATCATCGCGCAAGTGGCTTCTTGCCAGTACGGCGGACAGAGCATTTCGCTCACCCACTTGGCTCCCTTTGTTGACGTAAGCCGAAAAAAGATTTCCGCGGAATTGCGCGACATCGAGCAAAAGACAGGAATCAAATACACGACAGAACAGTTTGACTACATCGTTCAAAAAAGATTGGGCGACGAAATAACTCGCGGCGTTCAGACGATTCAATATCAGGTTGTGACATTGATGACCACAAACGGCCAGTCTCCATTTGTAACTGTGTTCATGTATTTGAACGAGGCGGAGTCCGAGCAAGAAAAAGCGGATTTGGCCTTGATTATAGAAGAAGTTTTGCGCCAGCGCTACAAGGGCGTTAAAAACGAAAGCGGCTATTGGGTAACCCCCGCCTTCCCAAAACTCATTTACGTTTTGGAAGAAGACAACATCGAGCCGGAATCAAAGTATTACTACCTTACTGAATTGGCCGCCAAGTGCACGGCCCGCAGAATGGTTCCCGACTACATTTCTGAAAAGAAAATGCTTGAGCTTAAGGTTGACGGCTCAGGCCGCGGAAACTGCTACCCCTGCATGGGCTGCCGCTCATTCCTTACTCCGGACTCAAGCGCGAACGGCTACGACAACGTGGCCAACGCAAAGAATTGGCAGGCTGGAAAATCAAAGTACTACGGCCGCTTTAACCAAGGCGTCGTCACAATCAACTTGGTTGATGTCGCTTGCTCTTCAAACAGAGACTTGGGATCCTTCTGGAAAATCTTTGACGAGCGCCTTGACCTTTGCTACCGCGCCTTGATGATTCGCCACAACCGCTTGATGGGAACAAAGAGCGACGTCGCGCCTATTCTTTGGCAGAACGGAGCCCTCGCCCGCTTGGCAAAAGGCGAGACAATCGACAAGCTTTTGATGAACGGCTACTCAACTATTTCATTGGGATACGCGGGCCTTTGCGAATGCGTCCGCTACATGACAGGAAAGCCGCACACAAATCCAGAGGCCACGCCATTCGCGCTCGAGATCATGAGGCATATGAACGCGGCTTGCAAGGCTTGGAAAGAAAAAGAGCATATCGACTTTTCTTTGTATGGAACTCCGCTTGAGTCAACGACATACAAGTTCGCCAAGTGCCTTAAAAAGCGCTTTGGAGAAATCGACGGCGTGACAGACAAGAACTACATCACAAATTCTTACCACGTTCACGTAACAGAGGAAATGGACGCCTTTACAAAGTTGACCTTTGAATCGCAGTTCCAAGTTCTTTCGCCGGGCGGAGCCGTAAGCTATGTTGAAGTTCCAAGCATGGAAAACAACATTCCCGCGGTAATGGCGCTCTTGAAGCACATTTACGAAAACATTATGTACGCCGAGCTCAACACAAAGAGCGACTGCTGCCAAAAGTGCGGCTTTACAGGACAAATTCAAATTGTGGCCGACCAAGACGGAAAGCTCGTTTGGGAATGCCCAAATTGCAAAAACCGCGACCAGGCAACAATGAATGTCGCCAGAAGAACTTGCGGCTACATCGGAACCCAGTATTGGAACCAGGGCCGAACGCAAGAAATCCAAGAGCGCGTCTTGCACTTATAGTAAAATGTTCTACGGCGGAATAAAAAAATTCGACATCGCAGACGGCGAAGGCGTTCGAGTGAGCGTCTTTGTCTCTGGCTGTCGAAACGCCTGCAAGGGCTGCTTCCAGCCGCAAACCTGGGACTTTAATTACGGAAAGGAATTCACTTCCGACACCGTGGACGAAATTCTAGAAGCCCTTGCAAAGCCCTTCATTCAAGGCCTTACAATTCTTGGCGGCGAGCCCTTTGAGCCGGAAAACCAGCCTGAAGTTTTGGAACTGATTCAAATCGTAAGAAAAAAATTTCCTCAAAAAGACATTTGGTGCTGGACCGGCTATGTTTTGGAAACAGACCTCCTCCCCGACTACGGCCGCCGCCACACAGAATTCACAGAAGAGATTTTGCGATCGATAGACGTTTTGGTTGACGGCCCATTCATCGAAGAAAAAAAAGATTTGCAACTGGCCTTTAGAGGCTCTTCAAACCAGCGCATAATCAAGATGAAAGAATTTTTTGCAAAGAAGGATTCCGAAACAAGTTCGGAATGACGGGACGAGTTCGAGATGACGGGACGAGTTCGAGATGACGGGGCAAGTTCGGGACGACGGCTAGAAAACTAGTAACGGTTGCAAGACCTAAAAGCCGAGCCGCCAAAAATGGAGCGAGCGTTTTTTATGTGTTTGTTTTTTAGTCAAAACGCGCTAAAACCGAAAGTAATTCGTCGTTGTCGCTTTTGTCTCGAATTGCCAGCCTTATCCACTTGCTTTCATCGAAGCATTTCTTTCCAGTCAAATCTTTTATAAAAATAGCATTCTTTTCAAGCAATTCGATTGCTAATTGGTCTGATTGAATTTTTCCTTTTAGTTTGCAAAGAACAAAATTCGCTTGGCTTGGGTAAACATGCAGGAACTTGAATTTTGATAATTCCTTTATGAATCTAACGCGCTCGTCCGCGATTTTGTCGCAAGAGTAAAAATATGCCTTTGAGTATTTTTCATAGATTTGAAGGTAATGTTCTGCAAATGAATTTATGTTCCAAATCGAATTTTCCTTTTTTATTCTGTAAATTAATTCTTTGTTTGAAGATGCAAGAACGCCTAGACGCAGACCTGGAACCCCGTAACTCTTGCTTATTGACTTAATGACAATAAGATTAGGGAATTCTGATAGTATTTTTTCATCCAGCAGTGTGTATCGAATCTCGCTTTTTGCGAAATCAATGAAAGATTCATCAAAGATTAAGTGCGTTCCCATTTTTTTTAAATCTTTCAGCAAGTTAAGAATGTCTTGCTTTTGCAAAAAGTTCCCTGACGGGTTGTCGGGATTGATTATCAAAACAGTTTTGGCGTTTTCTTTTTTTACGGCAGCTAATACGTCGTTTACGGTGTATGAGAATCCTTTTTTCCTTGTGTCTATTGGAATAATCTGACAGTTCGTAAAACGCTCTGGATATTCGTTGAATGTAGGATAAGGAAGTACGATTTTTCCAGAAAGCGATTCACCAAGAGAAGAAATCAACTCGGCGGCTCCGTTTCCGACCGCAATTTTCTCAGGGGAAATTTTAAAAATTTTTCCCGCCAAAAGGCTTATTTGCGCGGCTCCCGAAGGATATTGCGTCAAAAGTGTCTTAAAGTTTGACTGAATTTCATCAATCATTTTTTGCGGCGGAAAATATGGGTTCACTAAATAGCAAAAGTCTTTTAATTTGGGGAAGCGCCAATATCCTCCGTAATTTTTTTGCAACAGTCGCAGTTTGTCTTTCCCCTTTGCGAATCGCGCTTCTGCAATCGCAAGATCAGCGGGATCGTCGATTTCATACCAATCGTCGCCTGAAACAGGAAGCCCTTTCAATGTTGAGGCAGATAAAAACGAAAGAACTTTCAACACTTGTTCGTAGTAATCGTTTTTACCGAATGATTTTTGATACGCTTCCAAAAACGGAACATAATAATTTTTAGAGAATTCCTTTGAAAATTTATATATATTTACCGTTTTGTAGTAATCTTGTGTGTTTGACCAATTGAAGCGTGCTTTGTCTAAAATGTCTGTGATGTTGTAGTCATGGTCCAAAAGCGCGCAAGTTCCGTCCATCCAGCTTTCAAAGCGCGACACGACGGCAAGGTTTTTGTCTTTGGATTTTATAAGTTTTGTAATGATTTCTGGTTTAAATATAATGTCGCTTTCCAAAAGAATTGTGTCGTCATCACATAATGTTTCGCGCGCCAAATATAAAGAGTATATGTTGTTTGTTTTGTCGTAAACCTTGTTCTCAATAAATTCTATTTTCATTCCTTTTAATTTGTCTTTTGTGAATTTTGAATTTATGAAATTTATGAGAACATCGCCTTTGTATCCGACTACAATCGTCATTTTTTTTACGCCGTTCTTTACAAGGACTTCAATGGCGCGCTCAATCAATGTTTTTTTGTTGACTTGAACCATGCATTTTGTTGCGTTTTCTGTGTATCTTCCAAGCCTTTTTCCCATTCCGGCTGCTAGCATAAGAGCCTGCATTTTACGCCTCCATCAAAGTTTTTTGTTTCTCAATTAGATAGTCGGCTATTCGCTTGGCGCCTTCGCCTATATGGTCCCAACATTCCGCCCGAATCTCTTCCCTGCCTTCCGCAAGTGTTTTGCTGTTAATTGAATTATTTATGACAGTCTCAAGATTTTTAAAGTCCTCTTGTTGCAATGGAAGGCCAATCTTCGGTAATATTCGCAAAGACCACATTTTTTCCTGAAGCCATGCCGCGTCATAAGAACCTGAATCAAAATTTGTGTTTGCATAAATCAGCGGTTTGTCAAAGACAAGCGAAAAGTCAAAGATGATTCCAGAAAAATCCGTTATCAAAATGTCCGCGTCGTTTAATATCTCAAAATTGTCGTTGTCAAAATTCCATTCGATGTCGCTAAATTTTTCCATTAACGGTTTTAATATTTTCTGTTCGCTGACGACTGATTGAGGATGAGGGCGGATTATAATGTTAAAACTTGTTGCCTTTAGGGCGGAAATTAATTTCTCGCCGTATCGACTTAATATTCCACTTTTACCCCAACTGGGCGCGACGAGAACAGTCTTTTTGGAATTTTGCTTTTTTCCAGTGTTTTTTTCAGACGCTCTATTCCTCATGGAATCGAGGTTTGGAGATCCAACAACGCAAAGTTCTTTTTTTACGGTATTAGGCCTTAGCAACTCAATTTTTCTGATAAAATCATTCTGATTTCTTCCTGTTGTCAAAACTGCATCGTAAAAATCCAAGCCGAACATACGGTAGCCGGACAAATCGTCAACAGTGTGTGGAATATGGACATAATATTTGCAGAGCTTGCTTCTTTTCCATTGAAGGACATCAAGTTCCGGCGTTGTGGCCAGGCATATATCCGCGTTCAAGAAATTCATTCTTGCAATGCCTTTGTTTCCTTCGCCGATGAACGCTGTTTTTACGTATTCGTATTTTTCTGACAATGCGGGGTCGTCCTTGCTTTGCGTCCAATAAAAGATTTTTCTTTTTCGTTGTTCAAATTCATCGCAAATTGGTTTGAATACATTCCAATATCTTTTTGAATCTGAATAAATGACGACTCCAAGATTCGCTTTGTCAATTTTGACTTGCGTTCCTCGACTGGCAATTAGTTTTATTTTTAGAAAAAGCGCTCTTATCGCAAAAGCCGCCGTTGCCGCTAAGCCAACAAAAAGTGAAAAAAGCATGCTTCCTGTGCCGGGGTCAATATATAGAATTGCCATTTTTATTCTCCAAAAGGATATATTTGTTGCCAGTTTTCCGCTTTGAAAATGTCGTCATGAACGGTGTACCAAGCGTTATTTGGAATGAAAAGCGTTTTTTCATCTCTCCATCTTGTACTTTGTGCTGGTGCGTAAGCGATTTTTACAAATTCGCTTTTTTCTTTTTTCATGTCATAAGGCGTTTGCGTAAATGGGTTTTTCGCGTTTTCAATTATTCCCTGCGTCGCGATTGCGGGCGTGTCCGCGTTTGTCATAAAAGTCATGTCCTTTTTCAGATGGATTCCGTCCGGGCTTGGAGATCTGTCATAAAAATCCTTTACCAAGAGCGCTGCCGTAACATGTTCTATCGGAATAGGGACTGTTATGTTTTGGAATTTTCCAGAATAAAATGGCGCGCCGTGGTCCGACACAATTATTATTCTTGTATTGTCGTAAACTCCGTTTTCTTTTAGCCAATCAAAAAAATCTGCATACCTCATTATTGTTGCTACTTGCGAATCAAACATTGCTCTGTATGCATTTACCACTTTACCTTGCGTTGTCGATTCCCTTGCGGGAATGTATTCTGGCTTTTTTAGTGTGATGCTGTCATGTGTTGACATATTGTCTATCGCTATGAAAGAATCTTTTTCGGAACTAATGTTAAATAATTTGGGTAGATATTCTAGGAAAGAATAGCTGTCTATAAAATAGTCAAAAGGGTCTTCTTCTTTTGAATTCCACCAAATATCGTGGTATACAAGCCTCCGTAGGAATGGAGGCATGGTTTTGAATATTCCGAACATGAGAAAGTTGTGTTTTATGCAGTCGCTTGTATAGGTTGATTTTTCTATTCCATGAGTTTTATGCCAATAATCTGAATATGCGCCTTTTGTCATGCGGCGTTTTATCCATGGAGTGGATTGATACATGTCTGTGACCGGCTCCTTTAGGAAGTTTTCATAAGGCAAATCAGAAACGAAAACGTCAAAACCGGCTTCATGAAAATTGATGGGCATTGACAGAAGGGCTTGGTTGTGTTTTTGTTGGATAGTCAATGACTTTCTTTTGTTCATTTCTGCAGGTGTATAACTATATCCGCCAAAAATGCCTGGAGTTCCAAGCATTGTCAGTTCTGCCAATGACACTGTGTTTGGGTAGAATGTGAATCCCTCGAAGCGGTCGGCCAAGCCTTTCTTTTCTTCAAAGGTTTCGTCAATCAATGGGCCTATAAGCCGATCTTGCATGAAAACTAAAACGTTCTTTCCTGTTTTTGAGAGGCTGTAAATTGGACTAAGAGAATTCTTAACTTCCGGCGCTGCTATTTTGCTGAAAGAATTATTGATTGCATAAACATTTTTTAGAGAAAGGCTTGCAAGACCTATTGTTAATGCCAAATAATATGGAATCAGTGTCTTGGCTTTTTTACAGAAAATAAGACTTGTCAAAAATATTAAGGCGACAGCGATCAAGATGTTTGCAAAGAATGATTGGGGCGTGACTCTGAATAATTGGCCTTCCATAAAATCTAGTTCTCTTGTCATCGGGCCATATTCGCCTGTAAACATGAATGTATTTATAATGGCGTAAGTTGCGAAAAAGGCAAAGAAAAACGTGATTAAATTTTTTATTCGTTCTCCAAACAGCGCGTAAAAACAAATTGGCCAAAAAAGAAACAAGCCTGCGGATTGAAAGAATGCCGTTGCCAAAAATACAAAAGGCGAGTCGTATTTATCAATATAGCAGAATTCTTGAACTTCCGATTCAATCAAAATTGAAGGAATCACTAGGCCTACAAGGACGCAAATCGTTGTTGCCGAAAGTATAAAAACAGTCAATCTTTTTTTGGGGTGTGTTTTTATGTCGTTCAATGTGTTGTCTAGAAAATGGATTATGGCTTTTACAAAAAGTGGCGACGCAATAATTATGGCGCAAAACAAAGCAAAAAGCGCCTTGAGTTCAATTTTTTGATTTTTCATGGCAAAAGCAACGTATATGATTCCAATCACACTTGCCGCCGCCGCTATTGCGTATAAAACTTTTACTGGATTCTTCAATTTGTAAAAAGCGTTTTTTACAAGAGAAAGAATGTTGTTCATTGTCCAATATAAAACAAGTCCTGCGGGCGAATTGTAAAGCAATGCTAAAAAAAGCAGAGCCACGCCATATATTTGAATTTTTTCTCTCGCGTTTTTGTGCCCATGAGAATAAATGGCCCCTGAAAAACAGTTTATGGCCGTCATTGCTATTGGGAGAATATTTACTTTTATCGATTTTATAGAAAGAATTGCGTCCGGAAGACTCATGTCCTTTATAAAAATAAATGGAATTCCCTTTAGAGTGTCTAATCCCGAAAGGAAACTGTATGCCGCAATGAAGAAAGGAATTTGTATTAGCACTCCAAAAGATGATCTTGCAACCATAAGGGGATTGTAACGGCATATGCGATAATATGCAGAAATTATCATATAACGCTCGTCGCCCTTAAAATTCTTTTTAATCAAGTCAAGATATGGTTTCATTTCCTTTTGTTTGTTTCTTTCTGTTTCTTGCCAGCGTTCCGCTACAATATATAGAGGGAGGCAACATAAAGTTACGGCAAAGCTTAAGGCAACTACTGCAAGACCTGGATTTTTAGTAAATTCAAGAAAAAATAAATAACAAATTTCGATAAATTGCTTTATTGGGTGAATTACAATATTTTCAAAAAGCATTTAAATCCTTCTCCTGTTCAGCGGCGAAATCATCCTCATTATAAATGAGTGATAAAATAATTATACACTCATTTATAATTTATATCAATAGGGGAGTTTTTCATTTAAAATGAGCGTATGGCTGATTACCATAAGTGTTTTATTAAAAATATGAAGTTTTACCGCAATAAAAAAGGGCTGTCGCAGGCTCAACTTGCGGAATTTTGCGACGTTTCAAACGGTACCATCGGAAACATTGAATGCGGTCTTACAAAGCCTTCTTTTGACTTGATTTTGCAAATAGCCGAAGTTTTGGAAATTAAGCCGGAATTTTTGTTTGTTAGTGATGACAATCCTGAATTTAAAAAAGAAGATGCTGATAAATTTTCAAAAGAACAATTAAAGAGAATAAAAGTTGCCTTTTCTTCCGCCGCTAGCGCCGCTCTTGACGAATTGAAAAATCTCTAGCAAGCCCGCGCTCCTTGCGCTATAATAAAGCCAACTTGAAACATCAGAGAGGTTTATTATGAAAAATCAAAGATTAGTGATTGCCGCGCTGTGTGTAACGCTTGCGCTTTGTTTTGTCGGCTGCAAGAAAAACGCGCGCGCTTCTTTTGCTTATTGGAACGACTGCGATTCCCTCAATGCGTTGGTGGAATTTGTCGAGGATGTTACCGATAAAAAGTCCGCCAACTTTATCCCCCAAGAGGATAGAATCGCCACTTTTGACATGGACGGAACGATTTTGGGCGAGCTGTATCCCACCTACTTTGAATACAACATGCTTGAATACCGCGTCCTCGACGATCCGAGTTACAAAGAAAAGGCTTCGGAAAGCGAGCGGGAGGCGGCCAACGCGATCCGCGATTTTGTAAGGAACGGTAAAAAACTTCCGCCCAATTTTCCCTTGGTTCACGCGCGCGCGGCCGCAAAAGCCTATTCGGGAATGTCTGTCGAAGAGTTTGACGCTTACGTAAAGAATTACGCCCAAAATTCCCCAAATGGTTTTACCGGCATGACATACGCCCGGTCTTTTTACAAGCCGATGCTGGAAGTCTTTGACTACCTAAAAAACAAGGGCTTTACGTTTTATGTAATTTCCGGCTCCGACCGATTTATCGCGCGCGCTTTGGTCGCGTCCGTAAACGTTGATCCTCAATTTGTCATCGGAATGGACGTTCTTTTAAAGACGAGCGGGCAGGGAGACGCGGACGGCGTGGATTACACTTGCGCGGTTGGCGAAAAAGTTATTAGGACCGACCAGCTCCTTATCAAAAATCTTAAGACAAACAAGGTAAAGCAAATTTCGCAGGAAATCGGAAAGGTTCCCGTCCTTTCGTTCGGAAACAGCGACGGCGACTGCGCGATGCACAATTACTGCTTGTCTAATCCAAAATACAAGTCGCGGGCCTTTATGCTGATCGCCGACGACGACCAAGACGACCACGCCAACCGCGACAAGGCCTTAAAGCTTGGCGAAAAGTGGAAGGATTCCGGCTATGTCGTAATATCTATGCGCGACGACTTTAAGACGATTTACGGATCGAATGTAAAGAAAGTGGATTTCGTTTTTTAATCAGGTAGTATTCCGGGACAAACGAATAGCGCAAAGGGGAACAAGTATCTAGCGCCCAAAAAAAACGGCCGCCTGAACACAGGCGGCCGTTTTTTTTGTCTTACAAATAATTCCAGGGCGCTTGCGCCAGGGGCTTACAAGGTGGCTCCAGGAATCTCTTTGTCAAACTCAGTGTTTCCGTGGTGGTATGTCGGAAGGACTTTTGGAGAAACGGCGTTGCCCTTGATTTTGGCGGCTGTTCGTTCCTTTTCAAAATCCTTTACGTGCTTGAGCGAAAGATTGTCGCTGAGCTTGATTTTCTTGTACATTTTTCCGGCTTCGATTCCGGCTTCGCGTCCAAAGACTACAACGTCAAGAAGAGAGTTTCCCATCAAGCGGTTTGTTCCGTGAACGCCGCCAGAAGCTTCTCCGGCAACCAAAAGGTTCTTTACGCTAGAGTGGCAAGTCTTGTCAATTTCAACGCCGCCGTTCTGGTAGTGGAGCGTCGGGTAAACCAAAATCGGTTCCTTGCGGATGTCGATTCCGTACTTGATGAACATCTTGTACATGGCTGGAATTGACTTAAGGATTGTTCCTTCTCCGTGAATCATTTCAATCATCGGAGTGTCAAGCCATACAGCGTCCTGAACGTCGTTGTGAACTCCGCGGCCTTCGCGAACTTCGCGGATGATTCCAGAAGCGTTTACGTCGCGAGTTTCAAGCGGGTGAATGTACACTTCGCCGTCTTTGTTGATGAGCTTGGCTCCAAGAGAGCGAACCTTTTCTGTAACGAGCTTTCCAAGAATCTGCGTCGGATAAGCGGCTCCAGTCGGGTGGTACTGCAATGAATCCTGGTACAAGAGCTTGGCGCCGGCGCGGTAAGCGATTACAAGGCCGTCGGCTGTGGCTCCGTAGTGGTTTGATGTCGGGAAGCCCTGGTAGTGCATGCGTCCGGCTCCGCCAGTCGCGATGATTACAACCTTGGCCTTCGCGATGCGAATCTCGCCAGTTTCAATGTTCATGAGAACGGCGCCGCAAGCCTCGCCCTTGTCGTTCTTGATGATTTCGATGGCGGCTGTAAAGTCAACGACTGTGATTTTGTCGGCGCGGTTGAAAGTTTCGTCGCGGAGAGTGCGCATGATTTCGGCGCCTGAATAGTCTTTGCAAGCGTGCATTCTCTTTCGGCTTGTTCCGCCGCCGTGAGTTGTCACCATTGTTCCGTCGGCTTCTTTGTCAAATTCAACGCCAAGGTCGTTGAGCCATTTGATTACGGAAGGAGCCTTGTTTACGAGAGTGTAAACCAACTCAGGCTTTCCGTCAAAGTGGCCGCCGCCAAAAGCGTCGAGGTAGTGCTGGGCCGGAGAGTCGTTGGGCTTGTCAGCCGCCTGAATTCCGCCTTCGGCCATCATTGTGTTGGCGTCTCCTACGCGGAGTTTTGTTACGAGCAAAACTTTGGCTCCGGCTTCGCTTGCCATAATGGCCGCTGAAGTTCCGGCTCCGCCGCCTCCGATTACGAGAACGTCTGACTCGTAGTCGATGTGCTTAAGGTCGATTTTTTCCGGCTCGATGCGGGGCTTGGCCTGAAGCATTTCGGCAAGTTCGATCGGAGCGTTTTGACCCTTGTTGGGGCCAATCTTAAGTTCAACGAACTGCTTCTTAATGCGGTCCGGGTGGAACTTTAAGAGCAAGTCGTCTTTTTCTTCCGCTGTAAGGCGGGCGTGTTCAAATTTAAGGTTTTCCTCGCGTTTTTTTTCTACAATCTTCGCGGCTTTGTCAAGGTAATTACCGTACATTATATGTTCTCCTTGAGCGCCAGGACGGCGCGTTTTTAGTTTTTTCCAACGCATTCAGAGTTTTGCGACGCAAAACTCGCCAGCGAAAAATCGCCATGAACGGCGATTTTCGCTATTTTTCTATCTCGCGAGTATTGTACAGATTCTTAATCTGATTTTTATCGCCAGTTGACATCGCGACAAGCTTCTTAATCGCCTTCTCGCATTCGCCCTTGTCGATTTCGGCAACGCGGTCAAGAAGGTGCTGGGCCTGCGGCTGCAAATACTTTCCGTTCAAGCGGCGGGCAAGCTCGGCAACCTGCGGGTGAGAGATTCCTGCCGGACAGCGTGAAGAACAGCATCCGCACATAACGCAGTCAAACGAAAGGTCGGCGCACTTGGCAAAGTCGCCGCGCTGGGCGTAAGCGATGTACTGCATTGTGTTCAATTCCTGAGGACAAGCGCGGGTGCAAGCGTTGCATCCTACGCAAGAGTAAATCTCAGGATAGAGCTGCATCATAATCTGCTGCTCAGGCTTAATCTTGTTGATGTCGTAAACCTGCTTTACAAGCGGGAAGAAAGGAAGAGTCGCGATGAACATATCGTTCTCTACTTTCTTAGAGCAAGCCAAGCAAGTCTGAAGCTGGTTCTGTCCCTTGATGCGGTAAATTGTGGCGCAAGCGCCGCAGAAACCGTTGCGGCAGCCGCAGCCGCGCTTAAGCTGGTATCCGGCGTATTCCATCGCGTTCATGATTGTAAGTTCAGCCGGAACGTCATATTTTTTGCCAAAAATGTAAATTGTGGCCATCTCTTTTTTCTCAGGCACTTTCTTTTCGGCCGTTTTCTTAGCAGTTGTTTTCTTTTCAGCCATTTTCATTCTCCTCTGATAAGCGTCGCAAAAGGCGCCTTCTATTAATATTCAGGTGGTAACTCACCAAGCTGGTCAAAGCTGAATACCGGGCCGTCTTTGCAAACGAACTTGTTTCCGATATTGCATCTTCCGCATTTTCCGATTCCGCATTTCATTCGCATCTCCATGGTTGTATAAACCTGCGTGTCCTTAAAGCCCAATTTCTTGAGGCCGTCAAGAGTCAAGTGAATCAAAATCGGAGGTCCGCACATGATTACGTACATTCCCAAATCCGGGTTCATTTCCGTAACGTATGGCGGTACAAATCCAACATGGCCGTCCCAGCCTTCCTGAGCGCGGTCGATAGTCAAGTTGACTTCAACATTCGGCCTTTTGCTCCAGTCTTCGCTCAATTCCTTAAAGAAAACCAAGTCTTCTTTTGAGCGGCCTCCGTAGATAACCTGGATGCGGCCGTAATCCTCGCGGTGGGCCAACATATAGTTAACGACAGAGTGAACAGGAGCCAAACCGATTCCTCCGGCAACTACCAAAATGTCTTTGCCTTTGAATGTCGTGTCAACGGGGAAGCCGTTTCCAATCGGGCCGCGAACGCAAATCTGGGTTCCTGGCTTGGCGGCGTGCAACCAACTTGTGACGCAACCGCACTTTTTGATTGAGAACTGCTGGTATTCCTGAACTGTCGGAGACGAAGTGATTGAAATCATCGATTCTCCAACGCCTGGAACGATTAACATGGCGCACTGGCCTGGCTTGTGCTCAAAAAGCTTTTTGCCGTCCAAGCCAACTACGCGGAACGATTTAACGTCGGGAGTTTCGTCGAACATTTCTTTGATTACTCCGACGTACGGAATAAATGATTCTTGCTCTAGCATTACTTTCCTCCCAAGTCGGCTTCGTTAAAAGCCTTGATTACTTTTACGATGTTCATGTGAATCGGGCAGCTGTCCAAACAACGACCGCAGCCTACGCACATAAACAATTTTTCGTGGGCCATCGGGTAGTAAACCAACTTATGCATAAAGCGCTGGCGGAAGCGTTCCTTCTGAGTAAGGCGCGGATTCGCGGCGGCCATCTGCGTAAAGTCTGAATACATGCACGAGTCCCAAGTTCTTGACTGCTCGATTCCGTGGCCGGTATCGTAGTCACGAACGTCAAAGCACATGCAGGAAGGACAAACGTAAGTGCAAGTTCCGCAACCAAGGCAGGACTCGCTGAGCTTTGCCCAAACGTCGGCGTTAAAGAGCGTCATCATCGGCATCTCCTTGAACTTTGTCAAGTCAAGATGCGCGAAAGGAAGCTTTTCAATCTTTTCCTTAATCGCTTTCTTTTCAGCCTCTACAGGAGCGGCGTCCTTTTCTGAAAGGGCGCTCTTGACGCTGGCCAAGAAGGCCTTGCCTTTTTCTGTGTTGGCGTTGAAGAAATAAGAGCCGTCGGCCAACCAAGCGCTCACATCGCCCGCGGGATTAGCCGCGTCCAAGTCATAGCTTGAGCAAAAACAATTTTTGTCAGGCTCAGAGCAAGCCAAGGTCACGATAATAGCGTGGTCGCGGCGGTTCTTGTAATAGCTGTCGGTCGGAGTCATTTCCAAGTAAACCTTGTCAAAAATGTCAAAGGCCTTGGCGTCGCAAGCGCGAACTCCAAACACTACAAAGTCTTCCAATTCCTTTCTTGGATCCTCAACGGTGATGTTGCCGTCTTGAATCTTGTAGCCGACCATTTTTTCGGTCTTAGGGAAGAAGAAGTCCTTTGCGCTTCTAACAGTCTTAAGGGCGGAAGAAAGTTTTGTTCCCTTCTTCCATTGTTCAAAATTCGCTTTTCCGCTGGCGTTGTCAACGGGAAGGTAAAGCGTCTTGTCTTTAGCGATCGTTTCAAAGAACGAATCAATTTTGTCTTTTGAGATGCTAAGCATTATTCTTCGCCTCCTTCTGCTTCAGGCGAGCGCTCGTAAACAACGCTCGGTTCCGCGTCGCCGGCTGTCCAAGTGAGCATCGGCGGCTTTGTTTCCATGTCGCTTCCCGCAATGTAAGGACCGTAAATTTCGTCGATGTCCTTGACATACTTGCGGTTGATAAGATGGAGAGGAATATGCTCCGGGCAAACGCGAGAGCATTCGCCGCAGTCAGTGCAGCGGCCGGCCACGTGCCAGGCGCGAATAATGTGATAAAGGCTTTCTTCAAAAGAAACTTGGGCGACCTTCTGGCTTGTGTACAAGTTGTTGTTGTCAAAGACACACTTCTCGCAAGTGCAAGCAGGGCATACGTCACGGCAAGCGTTGCAGCGAATGCAGCGGCTGAACTCTGACTTCCAGAATTCATAGCGCTCGTCGGCTGTCATCTTTTCAAGCTTTTCAACGCCTTCAAAGCGAGACTCGTCAACAATCACTTCATGCTCTTCGCCAACGCGCTCGTCAAAGATGACGTGCTTTTTGTTGCGGCAATGGTCGCAGCCTTCGCCTTCCTTAACGTTCTCGTCCATTTCGCAAGAGCAAGGAACGGCGACAACATAAACGTCCTCGCGCGTGATTCGGTTTTCCTTTAAAAGCTGGCAGAAAGAATGAGAGTCGCCGGGCTTCATGAAAACCAAAACCTTTTCCTGTGGAATCGGCTTGTCTTCCGCGTTGGGGTCGCGCTGTTTTGCCATCGCATTGTTTGTGCGTGTGGTTGTCTTTGCGGTTTCGATGGCGCGGGTAATCTTTACCAAATACTTTGAAAGGTTTGCCTTGCAATATTTGTTGAAGACAAAATTCTTTTCCAAGTCGGCCGCGTCTTTAAATGTAGAAGGAGTTACGTCTTCGTCAAAAAGACCCCTTCTCCATCCGATTACTTGCTGAACTTCGCCTGAAGCCAACTTGTCCTTTGCGATTTTAATCAAATCGGAAGTTAGTTCTTGCATCGTACGTCCTCCAATTTCTTGTTTTCGCCAAGGGCTGTAATCTTAGCCACAAAGTCATTCATAATTCCGGCAAAGCGAACGCCTTCCGCCGCCGAACACCATTCAACTCTAGTGCGGCTCTTTTCAATTCCCAAATAATCGAGCATAGAAAAAAGCAAAGTCATTCTTCTGCGGGCAAAGTAGTTGCCTGTAGAATAGTGGCAGTCGCCAGGATGGCAGCCGCACAAAATCACTCCGTCAGCGCCGCGCTGGAAGGCTCTCAAGATAAAGAGCGGGTTCAAGCGGCAAGAGCACGGAATGCGGATAATCTTTACGTTTGCCGGATAATCCAAGCGGTTGTTTCCCGCAAGGTCGGCTCCGGCGTAGGAGCACCAGTTGCAGCAGAAGGCCACAATTCTTGGCTTCCAGTTTGTGTTAGTTGTTACGTTCTCACTCATAATACTGCGTCAACCTCCGCCAAGATTTGTTTGTTGCTGAATCCCTGCAAGTCCATAGCGCCGCTAGGACAAGCAACCGTACAGGCGCCGCAGCCTTGGCACATGGCCGAATTGACCTGGCTGACGTGGCGCGTAATTGTGGTGCGGTTCGGGCCGCGGAAATCTTTGTCAACGTAGCTGATGGCTCCGTAAGGACAAACGTTCGCGCACTGGCCGCATCCGTTACAAGCGTTCTCGTCGGGCTTGGCGGTGCAAGGATTGTTCTTAAGCTTGTCTTTAACCAACAAGCAGATGGCTTTCGCGGCCGCGCCTGAAGACTGGGCGACCGTTTCCGGGATGTCTTTTGGACCCAAGCATGCGCCGGCCAAGAAGATGCCCGCTGTCGGGCTTTCTACCGGGCGAAGCTTTACGTGCGCTTCCAAGAAGAAGTCGTCGTTGTCCATAGAGGTTGTGAGCATTGTGGCAAGCGGGCGGGCTGTTTCGTCGGCTTCGAGAGAACCGGCCAAAACAACCATGTCGGCTTCGATGTGAACTTGCTTGTTCAAAATCAAGTCGCTTCCCTGCACGTCAAGCTTTCCGTTTGACTGCGGGGTGACTTTACCGACCATGCCCTTTATGTAGTGAACGCCATACTGTTCGACGGCTCTTCGATAGAATTCGTCAAACTGTTTTCCAGGAGTTCTCACGTCGATGTAGAATACGTAGCATTCTGTGTCCGGCCAGTGGTCCTTTGTAAGGATTGTTTGCTTTGCGGTGTACATGCAGCAAACCTTAGAGCAATACTGGTTGCCCTTTCCTTCGGCGGAACAGCGGCTTCCCACGCACTGAATGAATACGATTTTCTTTGGAGCCACGCCGTCTGACGGGCGAAGAAGGTGTCCGCCTGTCGGGCCTGAAGCGTTCATCAAGCGCTCGTATTCCAAAGATGAAACAACGTCTTTGCTGATGCCGTAGCCGTATTCCGCGTAAGGCTTAAGGTCGATCATATTGTAGCCGGTGGCGACGACAATCGCGCCGTATTTTTCTGTGATGACCTCGTCTTTGGCGTTGAAGTTGATCGCTCCCGCGCCGCAAACTTTTTGGCACATTCCGCAAACGTTGTCCTTGCCGTTTTTAAGGGCCTTCATGTGCAAGCAGTAATTCGCGTCGATTGTGGCAACCTTCGGAACAGCCTGCGCGAAAGGAATGTAAACGGCAGTCTTGTTGTTAAGGTTAAGGTTGAAGTCGTTGGGAACCTTTTTCATCGGGCACTTTTCGGTGCATTCGCCGCAGCCCGTGCATTTTGTTTCGTCAACGTAGCGGGCCTTTCTCTTGATGTCAACCGTAAAGTTTCCGATGTAGCCAGTTACGTTCTGAACTTCGCTGTAAGACAAAATGCGGATGTTTGGGTTCTGGCCTACTTCCGTCATGCGCGGAGTTACGATACAAGAGGCGCAGTCCAAGGTCGGGAAGGTTTTGTCCAACATGGCCATCTTTCCGCCGACAGTCGGCTTTTTCTCAACCAAGTCAACCGGGAAGCCCGCGTCGGCAATGTCGAGCGCGGCTGTAATGCCGGCGATTCCGCCGCCAATTACAAGGGCTCTCTTTGTCATCGGAGTTTCGCCAGGTGTGAGCGGAGTGTCCAAGATAGACTTTGCGATGGCGGCTTTTCCCAAAGCAACGGCCTTTGTCGTGGCCTCCGCCATATCCTTCATTACCCACGAGTCCTGCTCGCGGATGTTCGCGATTTCAACTTTGTAAGGGTTCAATCCGGCTCGCTCGGCGCAAGCGCGGAAAGTTTTTTCATGCATGCGCGGAGAGCAAGAGCAAAGAACAACGCCCGTAAGCTTGTCTTCCTTGATGCGCTCCTCGATCATCGCTTGTCCAGCGGAAGAACACATGTAAGTGTAATGGGTCGAATAAACGACTCCAGGAACTTTTCCCAATTCTTCCGCGACTTTCGCTACGTCAACTGTTCCAGCAATGTTAGTGCCGCAGTGACATACAAAAACACCAATTCTTTCCATCTGTCCCTGCTCCTATTTCTTGTATTTTCTAAAGGCGCTGACGATTGCCTGCTGCGGGATTTCGCCGTCCAAATAAGAAGGAACGTCTTCCGCCTGCAAATGCTGGGGGCCGCGTTTGCGCTCCACTACATCGCGCACAGCTTGAATCAACTTTGCCGGCTCAACCTGGCGCGGACAGCGCTCAAGGCAGGCAAAGCAGCTAAGGCAAGCGTAAATCGATTTGGTTGAAAGAAGCTTTTCGATTTCGCCGTTTTCAACCATCTGAACAAACTGATGCGGGTGGTATTCCATCGCGTCATAGTTTGGGCAAGTGCCTGAGCACTTTCCGCAAATCATGCACTTCTTTGGATTCACGCCGCTGACGTTAAGGATTTCTTCCTTGACTTGTTCAATCTCAGACTTAAGCAATTTTTTCCTCCTTGATCAACTTCAAGGCCTTGTCTTTTACGCCAAGAGCCTCGGCAAGCAATTCAGAAAAATAAATAACGTCAAGCCCTGACGAGCCCTTGTTCTTTACAAGATTGTATTTGCAGAGAGGACAGCTGGTGACCAAAAGCTCGGCGCCCATGTCGGCGGCGTTGGTCAAAATCTTTTTTGTCCTGTCTTTAGGAATGCTCGGATCGTCGAACATTGTGTAGGCGCCGCAGCATTCGTTGCGCTGGGCGTAGATTACCGGAGTGGCTCCGATAGCCTTGATGAAGTCTTCCAATATCTGCGGATTTTCGGGATCGTCAAACTTAAGGGCGTTCGCAGGCCTCAAAAGAAGACAGCCGTAATAAGCGCCGATTTTTTTTCCTGTAAGAGGATTCTTGACGGCGGCCTTTACATTGGCCCAGCCCACCTTGTCGCGCAAAACTTCAAGGAAGTGAACCACATTAGTTTCTCCGTGGTATTCAATTCCGTCTTGCTTAAGGTAGTTGTTCGCCTTAAGAATCAAGTTCTCGTCGTTCTGCATGTCGCCGTTAACTTGCTTGAGCACGTTGTAGCAGGCAGAGCAAAGAGTAAGCAATTCTTGCGAAGAATCCCTGGCCGCCGCCAAAGCGCGGACGGAAGACAATCTTGTGGCCACCTCATCCTTGGATGTCGGATAAGTTCCGCCGCAACACTGCCATTCAGGAATCTCTTCAAGCGTAAATCCCAAAACTTCCGCCGAAACGCGCGCGTAAGCGTCAAGGTCTTTGGCCTTGTTCTTAAGCGTGCATCCCGGGAAGTATGAATAAGTTGTGTTCTCCATAAAGTTCCCTTGCTTGTAAACACGAACGGCTTGGTAGTTGAGCAAGCCGTCCGGCCTATTTGTTTCTACTTTCCTTGGGGGAAAGCGACGCAAGCCTTTCGGCTTGCTTAACGAGTTTTCGCATTACGAAAACTCGCGTTCTACTTTCCTTGAGGGAAAGCCATTTGTTCAGGCTTAAACACCTCGTCGAATTTTTCGGCGGTCAAGAAGCCGAGGGCCACGCAAGCGTCTTTAAGCGAAATGTTTTCGTCAAAGGCCTTGTGCGCGGTTTTTGCGGCGTTCTCGTAGCCGATGTAAGGATTGAGAGCGGTGACAAGCATAAGCGAGTTGTAAAGGTTGTGATGCATCTTGTCCTTGTTGGCCGTGATTCCAACCGCGCAGTTTTTGTTAAAGCTGACGATTGATTCGGCGAGCAAGCGGACGCTCTGCAAAAAGTTATACGCGATTACAGGCATGAATACGTTCAGCTCAAAGTTTCCTTGGCTGGCCGCAAAGCCTACAGCCGCGTCGTTTCCCATAACTTGAACGGCGACCATCGTCACCTGTTCGCACTGGGTCGGGTTTACCTTTCCAGGCATAATCGAAGATCCAGGCTCGTTCTCCGGAATGCGGATTTCTCCTAATCCGTCGCGGGGTCCCGAGGCCAACCATCTAACGTCGTTGGCGATCTTCATCATGTCGGCGGCCAAAGCCTTGACGGCTCCGTGCGCGAATACGATTTCGTCCTTGCTGGTAAGAGCGTGGAACTTGTTGGGCGCCGTCACAAAATTCTTTCCTGTCAATTTTGAAACGCACTCGGCAACCTTCTGGTCAAAGCCCTTCGGCGCGTTAAGGCCGGTTCCAACCGCGGTTCCGCCCAAAGCCAACTGCTTAAGGAAAGGAAGCGAAGCGTTCACCAATTCCTTGTCGCGCTCCAAAGAAGTTCTCCAACCGGAGATTTCCTGTCCGAACGAAATAGGAACGGCGTCCTGCAAGTGGGTGCGGCCGCTCTTTACGATGTCGGCGTTTTCCTTTTCAAGGCGCTTGAAAGTCTCAACCAAAACGTCAATGGCCGGAAGCAATTTGTCCTCAAGCTCAACGACGGCGGCGATGTGCATGGCCGTAGGATAAGTGTCGTTTGAAGACTGGCTCATGTTGATGTCGTCGTTGGGGTGGCAAAGCTTTTCGCCCGCGATTTCGTTGGCGCGGTTGGCGATGACTTCGTTTGTGTTCATGTTGCTCTGAGTGCCGCTTCCCGTCTGCCATACGACCAAGGGGAAGTGTTCGTTCAAGCTGCCGGAAATAACCTCGTCGCAAGCCTGGCTGATAGCCTTAAGCTTTTTGTCGGTCATCTTCTCCGGCTTGAGGGCGTTGTTGGCCATAGCGGCGGCCTTTTTAAGATAGCCGAAAGCCTTTGTGATTTCGCGGGGCATTGTCTCAATGCCGACGCCAATCAAAAAGTTTTCGTGGCTGCGCTCGGTTTGGGCCGCCCAATACTTGTCGGCCGGAACCTTTACCTCGCCCATTGAATCGTGTTCAATTCTGAATTCTGCCATACTGTATCCTTAGAGATTGATGTCAACTTGCTTGATAACGTCTTTGAGACAATCGGCGCTGTGCTTCAACGAAGCCAATTCCGCGTCTGTGATCGGAACTTCGATGCGGCTCTGAATTCCGTCGCGGTTCAAAACGCAAGGAATGCTCAAGGCAACGTTGTCGATTCCATACTCGCCTGTAAGGAGAGAAGAAACGGCCAATACCGAGCTTGTCTTGAATTTGAGGGCGCGGCACAAAGTTGCTGTCGTGATTCCGATGGCGTAGTTTGTGCAGTGCTTGGCGGCGATGATTTTTCCGCCCGACTTTCTGATGTAATCCTCAACGTCGTCCTTGTCCAACTCAGGAATCTTGATGGCCTTTACGGCGCCGGCGTATTTTTCAACCGGCATGCCGCCGATGTTGGCGATAGACCACGGAACAAAAGAAGAGTCTCCGTGCTCGCCGAATACGTAGCCGTGAACGTTCTCAGGACCAACCTGGGCAAGCTCTGAAAGGCGGGCTCTAAAGCGGGCCGTGTCGAGCATTGTGCCTGTTCCCAAAATGCGGTTGGCGGGAATGCCTGAAGTCTTTGCGAACTGGTATGTCAAAACGTCAACAGGGTTGGCAACCAAAACATAAAGGGCGTCAGGGCAAGCCTTTGTCACCTGAGGAATGATGCTCTTCATGATGTTTACGTTAACCTGAGCCAATTCAAGGCGGCTCTGGCCCGGCTTTCTGGCAACGCCAGAAGTGATTACGACAATGTCGCTTCCCTTGGCGTCTTCATAGTCGCCCTCATGAACGGCTACGGGACCAACAAAAGGAGTTCCCTGGCGAATGTCCATGGCCTCGCCCATAGCGCGGTCTTTCGCGATGTCAATCATAACGACTTCTGAAGCCAAATGCTTTAGCGTCAATGAAAACGCAATTGTGGAACCTACTTGTCCCGCTCCGATAATGGTAATTTTGTTTGCCATACAATCTCCTGTTATAGAATTTATTGTTCGCTGGTAATAATTTGAGCCTATGGATTTTAAAGCCAAAAAACTCAATTTATAGTATAACCCCATATTCAAATTTTGTTAATAAGCAAATGACAATTTATATGAAGAATTTTAACGATTTTTCTAAAATTCGAGGTTTTTTGTATTATTTTTCACAGTAAAACCTATGTAATTAGCCTATGCTAACCATTTTTTCAAGACAATTTTTATTTTTCTCAAAAAGACCCTCTTTCAGGGCTATATACTGTGATTTTATTCACATTAAAAATAACAAAAAATTTATAAAAAAAGGCCGCCCAAAAGAGCGGCGCTTTTCCCAAAAATCTTTAAGGACTACTCTACTTCGGTGACCGAGCTGATTACGTAGAACGCGTCCAAAAAGCCTGTGTCGCTTACGGTTTTTTGAGCCTGGGGCGACATGTTCATAAGGTAAAGGCGCTTTCCAACTTCGCGGCCGTCGTTGAAGGTTGCGAACAAAACTCCCATTCCGGTCGAATCGATTTCAAAAACGTTCGACAAGTCAAGGACCAAATTTGTCTCCTGAATCGCGGCGTAAACGCGGGTTTGAAATTCCGCCAAAGTGTATGAGTTGATGGCGCCGTTCAATTCAAGAAGAATGTAGTTGGCGCCTTTCTTTTCAGTTATTGTCAGGGCTTCCATCGCCTGCCTCCTCGTCGTCGTCGCTTACGGTCTGGCTGTCTTTGTCAAGGTAGCGAATCATCGTAACGGTAATGTCGTCGTCAAGCTCTTTTGCCATAAAGCGCTTGAGGTCGTCGAACAAGAACGCGCACATGCGCATTCCGCTGTACATATAGTTGTCGGTCATGGACTTTTTGATTCTGTCCTTTCCGTACTGCTCTCCTCTAAGCGAGTGGCTGTTGATGAGACCGGCTGTCGTAATCGCGATTACGTCTCCGGCGTTCATCTTGATTTGCTTCACTTTCAAGAGCGGAGTGATGTCCTTTACAAAGCCCAAAACGTAGCCGTTTCCTTGGATTTCGATTACGTTGTTGTAAGCCCTCGTGTACAAAAGCATTGTCGGTATTCCGCAGTTTATGTAATACAAGGTGTCGGTCTCAAAGTCCATCAAGCAGAAAATGCCGGCGAAGAAGCTTCCCTTGGGCAAGTTGAATCGAATGAATTGGTTGACCTTGGCGACAAGCCTCTTAAAGTCATGGGTAGAGTTAAGGTAAGTTCGAATAATCGACTTCAAAATTACCATACTCATTGAGGCCGAGATTCCCTTTCCGTTCAAGGCGCCCGTTACAAAAATGTGGCGGTTTTCGGTCAAGCGGATGAGGTCGACAAATTCACCGCCGATGTTGTGGGCTGGAACCATCAAATAGCCGACGTCCATTTTTGGATTCTGAACGGGATCCATGTTTTCCTGGATTGAAGTGATGATCTGCGCCGACATGCGAATTTCTCGGTTTACGGTTCCGACTACAGACGCGTTGGCGATGTTGCTCATGTAATAGCCGAATACGAAGAAGTACGAGTAGAATTTATCGAAAACTTGCATGTCGTATTCGTCGTAACTCGCGCCGCCTCGCTTTTCTCCCAAGGCGATGACGCCGACCAAGTGACGGCCTTCGTTCAATATAATCAAAACTTCCGCGCCAATCGTTTTAAAGAGCGCGTTGATTTCGGCGGACTTTTGCTGGAGGGCAAAAATTCCTTCCGCCTCGTTTTTCATAAAGATGTTTATGCCTTGCGCGCGAATCGCCTCAAGGCCTGGATCCCTTGTGCTCAAAGTGGGCTTTGTTCCCTTGCTGGCAAAAACAGTGCTGAGCTCGTGGTTTCCTCCTGAAATCAAAACCTTCATCGAACCAACGTTTGCGCGGTTTTGGAAAATTTCAAAGAGCTTGTTGCAAATGTCCGAAGTTTCGTCGTTGTAGTCAATTGAAGCCAAGTCCGCTTCAAAGGCCGCGCCGTAATTTGACGAACGGAAGTTTGAAAGCTTGGTGAAGGCGGCCGCCACAAGACGGCACGCAAAAACCGCGCCTACCGCGATTGCGAAAACAACCGCGATGTAAACCGGCCTCGCCGTATCGTAAAAGGGCCTCAATCCAACGTAGAACAAGGCCGCGACGGCAGAAGGAACCGCGAATTTCACGACGTTTTCCAACAAAGAGGAAACGAGCGTCAAGGTGTCGTAGATTTTGTCTTGAACGGAGATGCGGGTCATGAAGGTGACCAAAATCGCCAAAACGCCTGTGTAAAGGGAAATCATCATCGGAAGCATTTCCGAAATGTACACAATCGCAAAACTGCCGATCCAAGCGAAAATCATCGCGCCCGCGAACAAAATCGCGCGCTGGTAGGCCTGCCTTGACTTTGCGTTTTCCGCGCAAAGCATCAAAATCAAGACGCTCATTCCCGGCAAGAAGAAGACGAAAAAGCCAAAGTACAAGCCCAGCCAAGTTATCGAGAAGTAAATTGAAAATTCTCCCTTGAACAAAGGAAAGGACTCCAAGGCAAATCGGGTGTAGTCAATTACGTCAATCTTTGTGGCGGAAATCCAAAGGGCCAGCAAAATAAATACGACTTCCAAAAAGGTGACGAAGTTGTTTCGCTTGAACGCGTTTCCAAAGAAGTAAAATGAAATTACAATGAATATCAAGGCGACCAAGAACAAGAGCGTGTGCTCCAGGAAAACCGTAAAGCGCTCGGGTCCCCACAATACCATAAGCATCGTGACAACCATCAAAATCGCGGTAAAGGCGGAAAGCAAAACAATGTTGATGAGGGAGTTTTCGTTCCTCATGTTTTTTGTGTTGACGTTGAACGAGGCCCACGTCAAGTAGATTGCTATACCAATATTTAATATAACGTAAATCATTAGCCTACCACCTTTGTTACCATCATTGTAATGTCGTCGTGCAGCTTGTTTTCGCCCTTGTAGTCAAAAATAAGCTTGACTACGTCGTCAACAAATTCCTGGGGCTGCTTGGCCGCGCTCTTAGTGATTGTCTGCTTGTACAATTCAGTGTCGCCCAACTCAATTCCCTCTTCGTTCATTACTTCCGAAACGCCGTCCGAAGCGAACAAAATCAAGTCGTCGCGGAAGAGGCGCTGCTCGTCCATGTGAACGTTGTCCAAGTCGATGATTCCTACAACGCCGCAGTTTGAGCTAAGGGGCTTGATTGTGTAGCCGTCAGGCGCTCTTGTAATGATCAAGGGGTCGGACATTGAAGCGTTCACATAGCGAATCGTCATCTTTTGAGTGTCGACGACGCTGATGAAAAGAACGGTGTATTTGTCCTGCAATTTCATGCTCTTGATGGCTTTGTCAATCGCGTATACGATGGAAACCAAGTCTTCCTTGTTTTCCATAATCTTTACGGTGTTCATTACCAAGCCCATGATAAGGGCGGCCGGCAAACCTTTTCCTGATACGTCGCCAAGCATCAAAAGGGTTTTGTGGTTGTCAATCGGAAGCGCCGTGTAATAGTCGCCCGAAACGTTTACGAGAGGCCTAAAGTAAGCGGCCAAGCGCAGGCGGTGGGGTTCTGGAAGCTGCTGGGGCAAGAAGAGCTTTTGAGTTTCAGCCAACTGTTCCCAGTCTTTTGAAAGCGAGGCGATTTCAGAAAGGTTGGCGATTGTCTCCGCTCTTTTTCTAAAGCGAACGAATTCGTCGAACAATTCCTTGTAAATGCCAGTGTCAAAAAGCCTTGTGTAGCGGCAGAAGATGAAAAAGTGGTGCTTGTTCGCGCAAAGGAAAAAGCCTCGCGCCGTTCGGTATGAAGAAACTACGCCAAGCTTGTCTCCGATAAAGTGGTAGCCGTCCTGCCAAGAAGCCGGAAAGTTTTGGTTCAAGGTTGTCACGGTTTTCTTGTCGCTTGTGAGCAAGTCGGTTGACGAATACAAAACGTAGTCTTTTTCAGAATCGATGTACAAAACAGAGCAGTCGGCGACGCGCTCCAAAAGGTTTTTCACAATCTCGTAAAAGTCGTCAAGGGAGTAGCAAAAGCGAAGGGCGTCGATAAAACCCTGCATGTATTTTGTTTCGCTCTTTCGCAGAACGTTGTTTTCCAAAATCACGTTTATAGCGGCCGCGGCGGCTGACATAATCGTAAGGCTGAACAAAAGCAATACAAATTCAAGGATTATGAAGTAAGCGCTTTCGATTCCGTCAGTAATGGGAGGAAGAATGAAGCGCGAAACAATCAGAAAAAGCGCCACCGCCAAAACATTTGAGAGTATAAAGACATACAATTTTTTTATTTTGAGCATAAAGACCCCTGAAATTTGTTCATACTATTATAACACATTATCGGCAGAAATGGGGAAAAAACGCGCAAAAAATATGGATAAAGCAAAGATAGGGTGAAAAAGGCTCTCAAAGGCCAACGGCCCCGCAAAAGAAGGGGGGCTTTTGGCTTATCGGTTTAGTTCTGAAAGCTTTAGCAAAGACGGAGAATTTGTCGCGGCCTCCGCTTCGGCAAAGGCTTCCAAAAGCTGCTTTTGCTTTGAGTTGAGTTTGGCGGGAATTTGAACAATAACCTTTATGTACAAATCGCCCTTTCTCGACGCGGAAGCGATTCCCTCTCCCCTAACCCGCAAGAGCTTTCCGTTTTGGCAGCCGGCCGGAATTGGAATGTCGATTTTTCGGCCGTCAAGAGCGTTGATTGTGACCGTGGCTCCAAGCGCCGCTTGCGTCATCGAAATTGGAATCGCGCAATACAAGTCGCTTCCGCTTCTTTCGTAGCAAGCGTCGTCTTGAACGTGAACGACAACCACCAAATCTCCAGGCTGGCCTCCGTCGCGGCCCGCGTCGCCTTGCCTTGGAATTACAATGCGCTTTCCGTCTTCAATTCCGGCTGGAATCGTGAAGGAAACCACTTTGTTTTCTTTTTGATAGCCTGTTCCGCGGCAAGCTTTGCAAGGATGTTCTATTATTTGGCCCGTTCCGTGGCACTGGGGACAAGTCTGCGACACCGCGAAAAAGCCGCTTGAGCGCCTTATTTGCCCCATTCCGTTGCAGGCTGGACAAGTCTTTTTGCCGGTTCCAGGCTCGGCGCCAGTTCCGTTGCAAGTTTTGCAGGCCGCGTTGTGGGTAAAGCGCAAGTCTTTCTTTACGCCAAAGACGGCTTCCTTAAAGGTGATTTCCAAATCGTAGCGCAAAGAGGCGCCGTCGTTGTCGGCCTGACGGCTTCTTGAACCGCCAAAGCCTCCTCCAAAACCGCCGCCAAAAATATTGTCGAAAATGTCGCCAAAACCGCCGCCCATTCCTCCGAACAAGTCGGAAAAGTCGTGGAAGGCGTGCGAATACGAGGCTCCTCCGCCGCCCATTCCGTCAAGGCCGGCAAAGCCGTATTGGTCGTAAATCGGGCGCTTTTGCTCGTCAGAAAGAATTTCGTAGGCTTCCGTGGCCTCCTTGAACTTTTCCTCGGCCTCTTTGTTGCCGGGGTTTCGGTCGGGATGGTATTTTACGGCCAATTTACGGTAAGCCTTCTTTATTTCGTCAATAGAAGCGCTCTTTTCTATTCCCAATACTTCATAATAATCGCGTTTAGCAGCCAT
>JAILDQ010000209.1 GCA_024689365.1 Treponema sp.
TTTGCCCTTACAGGAAGCACGTCCAAGATTCCTTGCCGCAAAGAAAGCAAGGCGTTGACGTATTTGTTGTTTCCCGTTTTGTAAACTGAAAAGTTTTGGGTCAAAGTTCCGGTTCTTGAAGAATTCATCGAAGCCACAAGATTTATGTCGCGCTCGTTTTCCGCGGCGGAAAGTAGAATAAAATAATCGTATCCATTTTTCCTAGAATCGGCGTAGGCCTGGCCAAAAGAAGAAGCGGCCTTTGGAATCGCCGTCACGTTCGTCCCCAAGACGCCCCTGAACAAAACTGAAAGATGCTCGCAAGAGAGCTTTTCCAAATCAGGATGCAAAAGAATTTCGTTTGAGGGCAAATAGTAAAGGCCTATAGTCCAACGGCTTTTGTCCAAATAAAAAGGATTGACGTTCCATTTTGACGCAAGCGTGTTTTCCAAAAAACTTTCGTAGCCTTCCACAGTGTCGGACAATTTTACGAAAGCCGCCTTTGACTCGTCTTCGCTTAGATTTTTTCCTTCGCTTTTATATTTTTCTATCCCTTCTTTTAGAATGTCATTGTCTTGAATGAATTTTATTTGCGCCAAGTAATTTTCGCTAAAGCCCTGGCCTTTTAAAAGCTTGCTGAAGGCGGCGCGGGCCTTATAATTTGTCGGCTCAAGCCTTAGAGCGGCTTGATACTCGTAGCGCATTTGAGGGCCTGCGTATTTTTTTGAATAGTCCTCAGCCTTTTGAATGTGGTACTTTGCCCATTCGGCGCGGCGGGAGTCTTCCAAATCAACCCATTGAGAAGCCAAAAGCTCAAAAGCCGCGCGCATCGCCTCGTCTTCAGGAACGGCTTCCAAGCCCAAGCCCCAAGTCGTTATTGCCTTTTCTATTTGATTCAGTTTGCTCTGAGCCAAGCCCTTTATGTACCAAGAGTTTCCCTTGTTTCTGTCCCTAGAAAGGCTCCAATCCGCCAAGTCAATGACTTCTTCATAGCGGCCTTGCTTGTAATAAACAAGGGCGAGCAATTCGTAAGCCTCAAAATAATCAGGCGACACTTGAATCGCGGAAAGGCATTTTTTTTCCGCCAAAGAGACATCGCCTTTTTTTAGCGCCAAGTACGAGGCTATGTAATAAACCTGGGGGTTGTCTGCGTGGCCTTGTTCGGCTTGATTTATAAAGCGTTCCGCCAAGGAATCTTTTCCCAGCTCTTGGCTGATCAAGGCCAAGGAAAGCAAGGCCTTCACATTGCCAGGATTGATTTTTAAAGCGTCGGAATAAAGCCTTTCCGCGCCGGAAACGCGGCCGCCAAAAAGGTTCAGTTCAGCAAGGCCAAAGCGGGCTTCTATGTCGTTTGGGTATTTTTTTTGAACGTCCTCAAAAATCTTTTTCGCCTCGTCTAAGCGTCCGAGCGAAAGCAAGGCCATGCCTTCAAGGTTTAGAATGTCGCTGCGGCCAGGCGCGAATTTCTTGGCGTTTTGCAAATATTCCAAAGCGGTCTCGGGGCTGTCCATTTCGTAAACGCATTGGGCCAATCTGTACCAAGCGTCCGCGTAGGAAGGATTTTCTTTTAAGGCCTCTTGAAATCTTTCGCTCGCGGCCCACCAATTGCGCTCTTCCTGAAAACTCATTCCCTCTTTAAAAAGAGCCGCCGCGCCCTTTTGCCTTTGCGAAAAAATCGCTTGAGCGCAAAAAGAAAATGCGAAAATAAAAATAAGAGATTTTTTTAGAAGTCCAAAAGACCTTTGCCTACTGGCCGCCATCCGTTTTCCCACCGTCATTGTTTTCCCCATTTTTTAGAATGACTTTAATTACGTTTATTCTGTGTCCTTCCATGTCCTGCACAATAAAATCGTAATTATTCCAAGAATTTTTTTCGTACTTTACAGGAATCTTTCCGAACAAGTCAAAGACAAAGCCTCCCAAGGTGTCAAAGTCTTCAACCGGAAAGTCAGAGCCGATTTCTTCGTTCAAATCGTCAAGAGAAGTGCGGGCGTCGCAAAGCCAAACGTTTTGTCCCAAAGTAATTATGTCTTCGCGCTCGTTGTCAAATTCATCCTGAATGTCGCCGACGATTTCCTCAATGATGTCTTCCATGCAGACAATGCCAGAGATTCCGCCGTATTCGTCAACCGCAAGAGCGATGTGAACGTGCCTTCTTTTAAACTCGCGCAAAAGGCTGTCGATGCGCTTTGACTCGGGAACAAAAAAAGCCTTGCGGATGATTTTGTCCAAAGCGATTTCTTCGTTCTTGCAAAAACAGCGAATCAAGTCTTTTACGTAAAGGATGCCCACAACATTGTCAATTGAATCCGCGTAAACAGGAAAGCGCGAGTGTCCGCTGGCCGAGATTTTTTCCAAGAGCTCTTGCTTGGGCGTGTTTATGTTTATGAAGTCAACGTCGATTCGCGGAACCATCACTTCTTTTACGCTGGTTTCCGAAAGGTCTTCAATGCCGCGAATCATGTCCTTTTTTTCTTCGTTGAGAATCTCGCGCTTGGCTTCATCTTCGTCGTTTTTCTTGTGTTTAAAAAGTCCCATAAGGCTAAATTATTTTTTCCCCTTTAAATTTTAAAAGAATCTCTTCCTGAACCTTAAGCATTTCGCATTCAGGCTCCTTGCCTTTTTCAATGTGCTCTTCCCCGTGGTCATAGCCGTTTAGATGAAGGAGTCCGTGAAAAAGCAAACGCTTTAGTTCGGAATTTATGTCGTCGCCAAAATATTCGGCGTTTTTTTTCAAAGTTTCAACGCTAATCGCGATGTCGCCGGCCAAAAGCCATTCAAGGCCGTCTTCGTCCTTAAAAGTCTCTCCGTTTTCAAAAGACAAAACATCAGTCGCGCTGTCGATGTTACGATAATTTTTGTTCAACTCGCGAATCATCTTGTCGCCGCAAAACATAATGGAAATTTCCTGGCCGTCAAAGCCCATTTCCGCGGCGATTTTTTGCATGAAGGGCTCAACCCTTTCAAGCCATTCAGGCTCGTCAATGTCTTCGCATGAAAGCAAAAATCTATTTGCCATCGCCCTTTCCTTTTTTTGAGCCCTTTGCCTCTTTTTCCTTTGCCTTTTCGTTGTCCTGAGAGTCAGGATCCTTTTGGTCTGGATACTCGATTCTGCTGTGGTAATAACCCGCCAAAATGGAAACAAAAGTTTCCTGAACTTTTGTCAACTCTCCGAAAGTCAAGTCGCAATTTTTAAGCTGGCCGGCTTGCATTTTCGCTTCAATCAAAGTGTGAATGAATTTATCCAAGCGGGGAACCGTAGGCTTGTCCAAAGTTCGGCAAGCGGCCTCAACGGTGTCCGCCAACATTACGACTCCGCTTTCGCGGCTGGTGGGCGGATTTCCAAAGTATGAATAATCCTCAGGCTTTGTGTCAGGATTGCTTTTCAGCGCCTCTTGGTAAAAATACTGCATGACGCCGTTTCCGTGGTGCTCGCTAATAATGTCTATAATTTGAGGAGGAAGGCGCATTGAAATGGCCATCTCAACGCCCTTCTTTACATGGCTTCTGATAATTGAAACTGAAAGAGACGGATTGATATCGTCGTGCTTGTTTTGGCCGTTTTGGTTTTCAACAAAGTATTCGCTCTGGTCAATTTTTCCCATGTCGTGGTAATAGGCGCCAACGCGGGCCATAAGGGAATTGGCTCCGATGGCCTTGCAAGCGTTTTCCGCAAGCTGGGCCACCATAAGGGAATGGTTGTAAGTTCCGCTCGCGGTCAAAAGCATCTTTCTCATCATCGGATTGTTCAAGTCGCTCAAGTCTATCAAGCGGAAAACCGATGCTGTGTTCAAGATTTGCTCCAAAGGCGTTATAAAGCCAAGCGCCAATATTCCGCTGAAAAAACCGTTTATCGCCAAGCCAAAAGCCACCAAGCCCGCTCCGTCAAAGGATTCGTTGAAAACAACTTTCAGAACAAAGGCCGCGACAAGGTTCAGCATGGCGGTAATCAAGGCCGCGAAAACCATTTGAATGCGGTTCTCCAATTTGCGCGCGATTCTGCAGCAAGCGAAGCCAGTAACGATTGAATAGAGGAATACTATCAAGCTGTAATTGGAAGCGTTCAAAAGTCCAAGTCCGCTTATCAACGTAAAGAAAACCGCCTGCTTTTCGCCGAACAAAATTGAAATCAAGAAAATGAAAAGCGCGGTCGGAAGGAAAATGCAAAGATGGTACGGAGAAATCGCCGCGAACGAAAGTTTTTTGGCAAAAACCGCGCTTGCGTAAACCGCCAAGAAGAAAATGACTTGAACCACAGATTCCTTTAATTTTACAGTGTGGCCAACAAGTGTTTTTGAAAACAGGAAAAACCAAAGGACATTCAAAAGAGCGACATAAATCAAGGCGTCCGCAAAAGCGCGGTAGTCAATGTACTCGTGGACGTTCGCCATTTTTTCAAGCTTTCTGTAAGCCTCTTCGGTGATGACAAAGCCTTTTTTAATTACCTTTTCGCCCTTTTGAACGACGGTCGGATATTCCATTGTTCCCGGAAGAGCCCTCTCGGCGATGATTGTCCTGTCGGCCACTTGGCCGATTTCATATTCGTCAAGTGCGAAAGTCGCGACAGTGGAGCTTCTGCTCACGTTAAAGAAAACGATTAAGGCCGCGGCCGCAAAAGCGATCAAGGAAGTTATAACGCGAGGAAGTTGTTTTTTTATGGCGCTCAAAAAGGGATTTTTTTCCTTTCCGCCGACAACATCATTTTTGGATTGAGTCATTTTCATAAGCCTTCACTATTTTTTTAACCAGGGAATTGCGCGATACGTCTTGCCCTGTCATTCGCATTATTCCGATTTCCGGAACGCGCGAAAGAACGGCCAAGGCTTGCGTAAGCCCGCTTTGAACCCGGCTTGGCAAATCAATTTGCGTCAAGTCGCCAGTAACGAAAACCTTTGATCCGGAGCCCATTCTAGTCAAGAACATTTTCATTTGCTCTTGGCTTGTGTTTTGAGCCTCGTCAAGGATGAGAATTTTATCGCAAAAAGTCCGGCCCCTCATGTAAGCCAAGGGGGCGGTTTCTATTATATGGCTTTCAGAAAGACGAAGCACAGTGTCGCGGGGAAGAATCATCTCCATCGCGTCGTAAAGTGGCCTCAAGTAAGGGGCTGTCTTTTGCTCCAAGTCGCCGGGAAGGTATCCAAGGCTTTCGCCGGCCTCGACCACTGGGCGGGTCAAAACGATTCCCCGGTATTCCTTTGACAAGACAAGGCGCAAGGCTTCTGCAATAGCCAAAAAGGTTTTTCCGGAGCCGGCGGGCCCAACGCAAAAAACCATGTCCAGCTTTCTCATAAGGGCGATGTAATCCGCCTGGTTTTGTGTCTTTGGATAAACGCGCCTTAGGCCGCCTGGCACGACGATGCTTGTGGCTTCTTTGTCAGCCCGCGCGTTGGTATTTAAAATCGAGGCGACGGCGTCTTCGGAATCAACAACTCCGTCCTCTATCTCGTCTATGATTCTGTCAACGATGAATTTGAAACGCCTTTGAATGTCGGGGTCTTGGTCTTCCACGCAAAGCTCGTTTCCGCGGGCGTAAATCGTCGCCCCAAGGTTTTCTTCGATGAGTTTTAAATTGCTGTCGTTCGTTCCGCACAGCTTGGAAAGCACGTCAGTGTCTGGAACGATGATTGTACACGATGAATCCATTTTGCTACTAAATATCAATTATAATGCCGAAAGAGCGTTTTTGTCAACTTTTAAGAGCGCGCGAGGAATATTTGATTGATTTTTTCAATTTTTTCTTGCGTTCTGCAAAAAGTAGGTTTATAATATCATTATATTTATAGAATAATTTATGAATATTTTTACATTTTTGGAGGAACTTAATGTCTAAGGTTGACACATCCAGGGTTTTGTCCCTTATTTTGGGAGGCGGAAAAGGAACTCGCCTCTACCCGCTTACAAAAGACCGATCAAAGCCGGCTGTTTCATTCGGAGGAAAATACAGAATCGTAGACATTCCCCTTTCAAACTGCATAAACTCGGGTTTTAGAAAAATTTATCTTTTGACCCAATTCAATTCAGCGTCGCTTCACATGCACATCACAAATTCCTACAACTTCGACCGCTTTTCCCGCGGCTTTGTAGAAATCTTGGCGGCCGAGCAAACATTGGAGCATTCAGGCTGGTATGAAGGAACGGCGGACTCAGTTCGCAAAAACTTCATCCACTTTAAGGCGCAAAATCCAAGCCACTACATCATTTTGTCCGGCGACCAGCTTTATCACATGGACTTGAAGGCCTTCTTCAACGCCCACGTCGCTTCAGGCGCTGACGTGACAATCGCCACAACCGCAGTAAACCGCCGCGACGCTTCGGGCTTTGGAATCATGAAAATTGACGACAAAAACCGCATCACGGAATTCATGGAAAAGCCAAAGCCGGACATGAACATCGACGACTGGAAGATTCCTGCCGCAGCCCGCGCTCCAGACTTGGCTCCGGAAAAAGAATACTTGGCCAGCATGGGCATCTACATTTTCAACGCCGCGACAATGGAAGAGGTTTTGGACAACGACAAGACCGACTTTGGAAAAGAAATCATTCCTATGGCCATCAAGTCAAAGAAAATCAATTCTTATGTCTTTGACGGATACTGGGAAGACATCGGAACAATCCGCTCCTTCTACGAGGCAACTCTTGACCTCACAAACCCGGAGCCAAAGTTCAACTTGTTCGACGAAGCGCAGCCGATTTACACGCACGCAAGAAACCTTCCTCCTTGCAAAATGAACCACGCAGACATAACGGCCTCCCTTACAAGCGACGGCTGCATTATCACAGACTCAATGGTGACAAAGTCCGTAATCGGCGTTCGCTCGATTATTGAAGCGGGAACGATTCTTAAAGGCGCGATTATCATGGGAGCCGACTACTACGAGTCTCCTGAAGAAAAGGAAAGCAACCAAAAGGCCGGCCTTCCAAACATCGGAATTGGAAAGCACTGCCACATTGAAAAGACAATCATCGACAAAAACGCCCGCATCGGCGAAAACTGCCAAATCAACGTTTCCGGAAAGAAATACGAAGACGGCGACCACGGCACCTTCTACAGCGCCGACGGCATTATCGTAATCAGAAAGAACGCGGTAATTCCGGCCGGAACCATAATCTAAGGCTAAAGAAGCCAATAAAAAAGCGCTTGCCAAGGAAATTCTTTGACAAGCGCTTTTTTTTCGCTATTTTTTTAACCCTCAGATTCGCCCAGCTTTCGCTGCAAGGTTTTTCGGCCGATTCCCAAAAGTTCCGCGGTCTTGCTTTTGTTTCCCTTGTTGGCGGCGAGGGTTTGCTCAATCACTATTTTTTCCGCCTCTTCCAAGCTGGAGCCCGCGGGTATCATTATGTTTTGCGCGTTTGTGGCTTGGCTTACGCTGGGCGGAAGGTCGTCCAAAGTTATTTCGCTTCCTGAACACATTACAACGGCGCTTTCGATGCAATTTCTAAGCTCTCGAATGTTTCCAGGCCAATCGTATTTGTAAAGGGCTGAGCGGGCTCGGCTGTCAACGCCTTTTATAGTTTTTCCCAAGTCCTTCGCCTCGCCTTCAAACTCTTTTAGAAAGTGGGCGATTAAAAGAGGAATGTCGTCCTTTCGTTCCCTTAAGGGCGGAACTTCTATGCGGACAACGTTCAGCCTGTAAAAAAGGTCTTCCCTGAACTTTCCGCTTTTGACCAATTCCTCAAGGTTTTTGTTCGTCGCGGCGACAATTCTAACGTCAACCTCAATCGTTTGGCTTCCGCCGACGCGCTCAAATTTCTTTTCTTGCAAAACGCGCAAAAGCTTCACTTGAGTGGCTTGGTCAATCTCTCCGATTTCGTCAAGAAAAATCGTTGAGTTGTGGGCAAGCTCAAAGCGGCCCTTTGTCATTTGGTCGGCTCCTGTGTAAGCGCCTTTTTCGTGGCCAAAAAGCTCCGATTCCAAAAGACTTTCGCTCAAAGCCGCGCAATGGACTTTTACGCATTCATGGTCTTTTCTTGGAGACAGGGCGTGAATCGCGTCCGCGACAACTTCCTTTCCAACGCCGCTTTCGCCGGTAATCAAAACGCTTGCCTTTGAGGGCGCCACTTTTTTTATGAGCTCCGCGATTTTTTGCATTGAGGCGCTTTTTCCAATCATTCCTTCAAGGGATTTTGATTGGTCAACCTGCGCCTTCAATTCTTTGTGTTGAAGCGAAAGCTCGCGGCCTTGCAAGGCTCTTTTTACGATGAGCGAAAGCTGGTCAAGATTCAAGGGCTTTGTCAAAAAGTCGTAGGCGCCGTTTCGCATAGCGTCCACAGCGGCGTCAATGCTTCCGTGGCCTGTCAAAACTATTACGGGTATTCCTGGATTTTCTCTTGTGACCCTGCGCAAAACTTCTTCGCCGGAGATTCCGTCCATACGCAAATCGGTCACAACCAAATCAATGTCGCCCTTTGCGATTTGGTCAAGGCCTTCCTGGCCGTTTGAAGCCAAGCGGGTTTCGTAGCCTTCAAGCTCAAAGGCGGCTCCCAAGCCCTCGCGAATGTTTTTTTCGTCGTCAATTACAAGAATCGTAAATCTCATTTTTCACCTATAATTTTTTCGTTAAAGAGCTTCCTCTTTTTTCTCTTCATAGGTCAAGAGCCTCTTGTCTGTTTGAGGAATCGGAAGGCTTATTATAAAGGCGCTTCCCTCGCCTTCTTTTGACTCCACCTGTATGTCGCCCGAAAACTCTTTTATGATTTTATAAACCATTGTCATTCCTAGGCCAGTTCCGCTAGCCTTTGTCGTGTAATAAGGCTCGAAGACTCTTGACAAAGTTTGCTCGCTCATTCCCGCGCCGTTGTCCTTAATCAAAAGGACAAACTTATTGTCTTTGAAGGCTGAATGAATTTCAAAAACGCCGCCTTTTTTTCCTTTGAATTTATCTTGAATGGCGGAAAGAGAATTTTGCGCCAAGTTCACGACCACTTCCCTAAAAAGCTTTTGGTCCAACATCAGCCTTGTGTTTTGCGACGACAAATCCAATTTAACATCAACGTTTTTGCTGGAAAATTCCGGCGCGAAAAAATCGGCGAACTTTTGCAAAAGCGGGTTCGGCTCCAGCAATTCAAAGCTCGCGCTAATAGGCCTTACCGCGAACAAAAAGTCCATCACGATTTTGTTGAGGTTTGAAATTTCGTCATTCACAACGCCGATGTATTTTTCCAAAAATTTTTCATCAGGCAAAAGGCCGTCAGACTCGCGCGCTTTTTTTATCGCCTTTTGCAAAAGCTGAATGTGAATGCTTATCGCGCCCAAAGGATTTTTTATTTCGTGCGCCACGCTGGCCGCCAAATTTGTAAGGCCCGCAAGGCTTTCCATTCGGTGCAAAAGAATTTCTTGGTTCCTTTGCTCCGTTATGTCGCGGATAGCCAAAATGCAGCCGTCAAGTTTTTCGTCTTTTACCAAGGGAGAAAGACTCAGCTGCACAAAGCGCACAGAGCCTCCGCTTGTCTGAAAAGAAAATTCTTCGCCGCCGCTGTATTTTTTTTTGTCAAAGGAATTTTTTAAAAACTCTGAAATTCTTTCGTCGCCAATCAATTCCCAAATCTTTGAGCTTTCGTTTTTTGGCAAAGGCCTCACCCTAAAAGGAAGGCAACGCTCGGCAGCCTTGTTGATTAAAAGAAGCTTGTAATTTCCGTCCAAAATAATCAAGCCCAAGGAAAGGGATTCAATTATTGATGAAAGAGTGTCCCTTTGCGAAGTGACCGAGGAAAAAAGCTTTTCAATTTGCGCGTCAGAAAGCTTTGAAAGTTTTTGAGCGACGCTCTTTGTGAAATTGTTCACCTTTTTCTTTCCCTCGCAAGATTGCAAAGCAAGTCTTCAAGCGCGCTTTGAATGCTTTGGTTGTAAGTGGAAACGTTTGAATAACATTCGCGCAAGGCCTTTGAAATCTCCATGGCTTTTTGCGTTCCAGCCGCGCTTGAAAACAATTCGCGCGAACGCTTTTCCAATGCCGTCAAAAAAATCTTGAACAAAACGCGCGGCTCAAATTTTCCGCAATTTTTTATAAGGTCAGGAATGTCTGGAATGCCGCCTTCTTGGATTTGTTCAAAAAAATCGTTGGCGCGTTTTTCGACCATTTCCGGCCTTATAGGCAAAAAGCCTTCCAAATAATGCTGAATCAAGCTTTTGTCATTTGAAGACGGAGTCGCAAGATCGTGGAAAACGCGCTCTATTATTTCTTTTTCCTGCTCAACGTTTCGCGTTGAAAAATTATAGCATCTCAATCGGGACAAAATGGTCGGCATTACGGCGCTCTTTCTAGAAGTCGTCAAAATGAACAAGGTGTCGGCAGGCGGCTCTTCCAAGATTTTCAAGAGCGCGTTTCTAACGCCTTCCAGCATTCTTTCCGCCTTTTCTATAATTACAACCTTTGAGCCTGAAGCGGCGCCGATGTGAGCCCAATTTGAAAGGTTTCGTATTTGCAAAATCGGAATTGAATCGTACAAAAAATCGCCTTCAAGCTTTTCGCAAAGCTCAACGATTTTTTTTGCGGCGGTCTCAACCTTTGGCAATTCAGGAAGCTCACGCTCTATGTCCAGTTCTTCCATGTATTCGTCTAATTCGCCCGTAACGGCCGCGATTTTGTTCAACTTGTCGCTGTCCTGCCACAAGGCCGGATTAAAGCGGTTTTGCAATTTTCTAACGGAACGCAAAAAAAGATAGCGGGTTGCCTTTTGATGGCTGTCGTTCAAAGAAACTGACGTTATGAAAGCCTTGCAAGCGGCCTGTATCTCAAGGGAACAATCTCGAGGTCCCAAAAGC
>JAILDQ010000337.1 GCA_024689365.1 Treponema sp.
ATATTCGACGGTGTTTTTTGTAAGCTCCATCGTCTGCTCGGAAACATGGATTTTGGAGCCTTGTCCGGAACTTTCCATTCGGCTTGCGACGTTTACTGTGTCGCCCCAAATGTCGTAGACGAATTTTGTCTTTCCGATAACGCCCGCGATAAGGCTTCCGCTGTTGATTCCGATTCTCATAAAGAGTTTTATATTGCTGCTAGCGTTAAATTCCTCAACGTCCTTTAGCATTCCGCGGGCGAAATTTATGATTGAAAGCGCGTTTTTGTCCGCCCCTTCGCTTCCAAAAAGGCCGGAAGCCGCCATGTAGGAGTCGCCGATTGTCTTGATTTTTTCAATGCCTTCGCGCTTGGCCCGCTCGTCAATCCGCGAATAAAGGGAGTTCAAGGCGCCGACAATCGTTCCGGCGTCCAAAGCGCTCGTGATTTTTGTAAAGCCTACGATATCGGCAAAAAGCACCGACGCGTTTTCTATTTTGTCGGCGATTTTGGCATTCTTGTCTTTTTCAAGGCGTTTTGCGATTTCCTGTGGAAGAATGTTCAAGAGCAAGCCTTCGGAACGGTTTTTTTCTTCTTCAAGTTCTTTGGTTCGCTCTTTGACAGTGTTTTCAAGCTTTATGTTTTCTTCCTCTATGCGGATGAGCTTTCCTTCGCTAAAAGTAATCGTAATTGAAACAATAAAGACAATCACCAAAGCAATCATGAAAAAGTTGAATAGAACGTTTGAAGTCGGCTTAAAAATGCTTTTGTATGTAAAAGTGAGCGTCGCCTTTAAGGGGTCGTAAGAGCGCGGAGTGTACATTATGCAGCCAAATCCAAGGCTTTTTAGCGGAGAAACCTTGTAATAGTCAACGCCGTGAATGTTTTCCCTGTCGCTTTGCTGAGGCTTTTTTACCCTCAACTCGTTTCCTGTAAATGAAAAAGTTCCGTTCCAAGGATTTGGGTCAACTGAACAGCCTTCAGGAATGTCTATCGAAAATTTCCAGTCTGTGATGACCGTGGATTTCATATTGTTGTAGATCATGCCGTTGAATTGGGCGCCAAGCCTTGTTATATCATTGTCGTCATACCATTGCTTTTCAGCGTCACGAATAAAGGTGACAAAAACCGGATTTGCCCTGTGGTTGCTTGAAGCGGGATCGTCTATCACTACGGTTTTTTCCGGAATGTTGATTCCTGTAATAGAAAGAATCACAAGTATTGCTATCAATCCGGATGAAATCGCGCAAACGGTTTGCCACAAGTGGCTTCTTGAAATGCGTTTTCGCATTTGCGGAATTTCCATAGCCGGCTTGTAGTTTGGATTTAAGCGGGAACTTTCCTTTTTATCTGAATAAAATTCAAGCTCCATCAATTTTAAAGATGAATAAAAAAGGTGCAGGGCGCCAAGACCATAAGCGATGTTTATCCAAGTTATTCCATAAACGAACAAGGCTAAAACAACTCCGACAAGCGGAAAAATCGAATAAATCAAAAGGGACAAAAAAACGTTTTTTGGCAACGCCCTTCTGTTTTGTAAAAACATCGAAAGGCTTATAAGGCCCGGCAACAAGCCCAATGCGACGCTCAATGGAAAGAAGAAGCTTCTATGGTAAAGATTGTTTTCGTCAAAATAATAGAAGAGATTTGTGAACTGGCTTACAATAAGAAAAATCATGCCGACAATGCAAATGTAAAAGACAAGAAAAAGCTGTATTGGAATTCCGCTTTTTACGGAAGCGCGCGGCGAGCGAAGAATCTTAAAATCCAAAATGCCCGACTTGATGAATTCCACGCAATAAAAGCAGAAGAAAAACGATGCCGCGTAAGTCAAGGCAAAAACCCCAAAATTGCTTATGCGAACCATGTAATATCCTAACGCTCCTCCGCTTCCCCTAAAAAAATACGCCAAAGCGTCAAAGAAAAGAAGAAGGCCTGTAAAAAATTCAATCAAAACTAGGGTGTGGCGGCTATTGTTTTTTATTCTGTGGCCAGACACTAAAAAAAATCCGGCCTGAAAACAAAAAAAGGCCAATGTCATAAGAAGCGCTATGCATATTACTCTAATAGTTTCACTCATAGTGTCATAAATTATATTCTATCAAAAAGCATTTGTCTATAATATGAGTGATAAAAAAAGCCGCCCCGCAATGGGACGGCTTTGCGCGATTTTAACAGAGTCCTTTTCCGTTAAACATACAAGGGCGAAACTTGAGTCAAGATTTTGTTGTATTCAACAAAGGCCTCGTCGTAAGCCTTAACGTTTTCTGGAATCGGATTTGTGGTTTTTGACGAATCCAATTCAACGTGGCTTTGGGCGATGCTTTCCATTGAAACGCTCTTTCCGTTTGAAGATTCCAAGCACCAAAGGGCTTGCAAAGCCGCGCCAAAGGCGGCCGCTTCGCTTGAAGTCGGAACCTGGACAGGCAAGTTAAGGATGTCGGCCACAATCTGTCTCCAAATCGGACTCTTGGCTCCGCCGCCTGTAAGCCTAAGCTCTTTTGGCGTAAAGCCGTGCTTTTTGAATGATTCAAGTCCGCCGCGCATTGAGAACACAGCGCTTTCAAGGGCGGCTCTGGCAATGTTCGAGCGCTTGCAGTTGGCGACTGTAAGGCCGGTGATTGACGCTCGGCCGTGCGGCAAGTTTGGAGTGCGTTCGCCGTTAAAGAATGGAAGAACAAAAACGCCTTCCGAACCCGGCTTGGCTTCTTTTGCCTCGCCGTCAAATTCCTTGACATCAAGATTGAAAAGCGCGCGGATTTCTTCCGAAGCCACAGTGCAGTTCATCGTGCACAAAAGCGGAAGGTAGCCGTTAGTTGAAGAGGCAAAGCCAGAAATTCCGCTTTCAGGGTCTGAAACAGACTTGTCAGAAAAGCCGTAAAGGGTTCCGCTGGTTCCCATAGACATTGTCAAAGTTCCGCCCTTGACGCAGCCCGTTCCGATGGCGCTCATCATATTGTCTCCGCCGCCTGCGGAAACCGGAATGCCCGCTGGAATTCCAAAACGCTTGGCGGCTTCTTCCGTAACCTTTCCGGCAGGCTCGTCGTCGCGAATGATTTTTGGAAGCTTTTCAATTAAAGAAGGGTCAACCGCGTCGCAAACAGTCTTGGACCACTTTCGGTTAACGCTGTCAAAAAGCGCTGTTCCAGAAGCGTCGCCTGATTCCATCACATAGTTTTTGGTGAAAACGTAATTCAAATAATCGTGCGGAAGCATGATGTATTTTAGCTTTGCAAAAGCGTCCGGCATGTGGCGCTTGAGCCAGAAAATTTTAGGAGCGGTAAAGCCCGGAAGCATAAAGTTTTGAACGGCCGCCGCAACCTTTTCCTTTCCGCCAAGAGCGTCGGTCAAGACTTGGCATTCTTGCGCGGTGGAAGTGTCGTTCCACAATTTAATGTTGTACAAAGCCTTTCCGTCCGCGTCAAGAGGAACAAATCCGTGCTGCTGGCCAGAAACGCCGATCGCTTGAATGGCGGCCTTTCCTTCCGCGCTCAAGTTTGAAAAACAAACGTCAAGTCCTTTTTCATACATTTGAGTTGTCTGCTCGCGCGTTCCGTCATCCTTGGAAATCAAATCCATCGGGCAAGAAGCGCTTTCCGTAATTTTCTTGCTTTCATAATCGTAGAGAACAACCTTCATGCTTTGAGTTCCCAAGTCAACGCCAGCAACGTATTTCATATATTTGCCTCCAGTATCGTGCACGAGCACGGAATACAATAATAATACGCTTGAATCGCCATAATGTCAAGCACTTTTTAGGCCTATGCGCATAACACTTAATCAAAAGACTTTTTCTTAATCGGCTTCAAGAATTGTCTTTTCAAATCCCGTTCGCCATGGAACAACAATAGCTCAGAATTGGAAAGTTCCTTTCGTTCACATTTTAAGCCAAGAAGTTTCAATGTGCAAATTAAATCGGCGGCTTGAAAAAGCTTGTAGTCTTTGGGAAGAACCTTCCTAGCGTCATAGCTTGACAATTCAGTTGTAAGAACAGCATTTAAAATCGCGTTAAGTTCGTGCTGGCCGTTATCATAATATAAAACCACATCGTCAAAACTTTGAAACCATTCAAGATTTGAACGAATGAATTGCGACAATTCTTTTGCCATCCTGCCTTGAAGCTTGAACGCGTTTTCAAATTGACTTTTCTCAAACACAAAAGTTTTGTATTTGATGTCAGACTTCATCACAAAGTAAAAAAGCTTTGAAAACAGCGCGCGGCGTTCATTCGGCAAAACAGAGGCAAACATTTCTTCTTTGCGGATAAGCGGAGCGGTATGAATAGCAAAACCTTTGCCATAACCAAGCGATTGAATTTCTTCATCCAATTTTTGAATCATCGGATTTATGTCGCTATTTTGGTCATGAAAAACCATCGTGACTATGTAATACGGGCAATGAGAACTGTACGCGCCAAAATCACCGCTTTCGTCAACGAAAACGCTTAACTTTCCCATTGCCGCTCCCAAAACAAAAAAGGCGGGACAGTTTGCCCGCCGTAGTAGGTTGGACCTGGGTCTTTCGACCAGCCCAAGTAATTATTATTATACAGCATTCAGTGATATTGTCAAGAGATTTCTTTGCGTGTTCGCCAATATTGCGACAAAAAACGGCCTCCCCCGCATGGAGGAAGCCGCTTGACGCGAACTATGCGCGCAAACTAAACCCTACTGGCGCAATATAGAAGCGTCCATAGGCTCGCTATTCATGTGCCTTGTGCAGCAAACGCCGGCTATGCCCGCAACCTTGAACTCATAGTAGAACTGGGCGAATATCTTTTTTGTCGGATACGTGTCTTTCATCGCGTTCTTAATTTTCGTATAGTCGGTGTCAAAACTCCTAATCAAATATTCGCAGCGGCCATCTTCAGGTTCCCTAAGACTTTCCCTGCGATCCAAAATGAACTGGGCGTCCCAAGTCTGAGTGGCGTCATTCCAGCCAGTTCCCGCATAGTACACCATATACGCCTTTTGTTCCGTCACGGAGGAAGGAGAATAGGAAGTAATCAGTGAAGGCGGACAATTAAATACCGCGACAACAGTGTTAGTTGTCCAAAGTCTAAATCCCACAGACGGATTATTGGCATACTTGATTTCCCCAGAGCCGCCGCCCGCCTTGCACTTGACTGTTTCATTCGGAAGGCCGCCATTAGGCTGGAAAATAATTTGATAAGTTTTTCCGTTGTCCACAAGGGGATAAACACAGGTCCAAACTTGGGTCTTGTCCGTCCACTCAGGGTAAATTCTTCCAAATTCCATTCCGTCATTTTGTTGCATTATAATATGAATATTGCAATTGTCGTACTTGGTTGAATCGGCAGGCGCCTTGATTGTGAGCTTTATGCCGCCGCTAACAGCCTCCGCCTTAAAATTGGCGCTTTCAGCTTGGAGATCTGTTCCGCCGTTTTGCGTCAAGCGCAATACGGAAGCGTCCATTGGCTGGCTTTGCAAATACCTTGTACGGCAAACGCCGCTTATGCCGGCAAGCTTGAAGTCATAGGTGAACAGGACGAATATCTTCTTTGCCGAATTTTTGGAGGTCTTCATCGCGGTCTTAATTGTCTCATAGTCAGGATCTGAACTAGAAATGGAATAGTCGCATAGGCCATTTTCAGGCTCCTTAATACTTGCTTCCTCGCGATTCAAAATCCAATCGCCGTCCCAAGTTTGAGTATCGGAATGCCAACCTGTTCCAGCATAATACTCTATATGCGCGTTTTTATCCGTCGCGGAGGCAGGAATCAGCGACGGCGGATAATTAACTGCCCGGACAGCAGCGCTGCTTGCAGAAAGCGCAAGAGACATAGACGGATTATTGGCATAATTGATTTCCCCAGAGCCGCCGCCGGCCTTGCACTTGACCGTTTCATCCAAACTTCTATCAGAAGACTGCACGTTAAATTGATAAGTTTTGCCCTTGTCCACAAGAGGATAAACTCCAGTCCAATCTTGGCTTTTGTCCGGCCAGTCAGGAAAGATTCTTCCAATCTCGCTATAGTTTTTTTCATAGTCGTCATTTTTCCATACAAAAATCTGAATGCCATCGACATCGTATGAGGTGGCGGACTTCTTGACTGTGAGCTTTACGCCGCCGCTAACGGCTTCCGCCTTAAAATAGGCGCTTTCAGCTTGGAGATCTGTTCCGCCGCCTTGCGTATTGTCCACAATGTAAGTTGCGGCGGCTGTCCAGTCTGTGGGAATGTTGCCAGCCGTGGCGTATGTGACGGTGATTTTGCCCAAGCCTGTAATGTCAAAGACGCCGCTTGTGGCTGTCTTGTTTGTGGTGTAGCTGAACGAGCCTGTCGCGGGCGTGAATGTCCATGCAAGAAAGCCTCCTCCAGTGGCAGTGGCGATGACGGTGCCGGTGGCGGTGGCGGTGGCGGTGGCGGTGGCTGAAGTGTTGATGGCGCTTTCACTGATGGAAGAAACGCGGTAGCCTGCGTTGCTAGCGGCGTTTGTGATGTCTGGCGTTTCTGCCGGCTTTGAAGAGTAATTCAAATTGTAAACGATGTTGTCAGAGCCGTCTTTTATAGCCAAAATGTTTGCGAGTTGAAGCGATGGAGAAGTAATCATGTATTGTGTGGAATAAACGCCGTAAATCTCGTTCAAGCCCTTGCCCGCTGGAATTCTTGAGTCAGACAACAGCTTGAGGGTGGAACCTGTAAGGTCGTAGGCATAGATATCAACAAGCGTGTTTCTTGTCTTTGATTCCGCTTGGGCCGCGTTGTATTTAGCGATGATTTCGTTTGAAACTTCCGTTGCATTTGTGCTGTCCGTGTAGCCGTAAGGTGCAAATGTTGGAAATCGCGTTCCCTTTGCTGTATTTGTTAGCTGCTCGTCAGTATAACTGGGATATAATTGTTTCAAAGATTTTTTATAGGCGGCAATGAATTCAGCGTCGCTTGTAAAGGAATCCATTTCCGGCATAGCGGTTCTTGTTCCGTCGTTAATGAAATAGCTGCTGCTGGACACTTTTTTTAAAAACAACTGCTTTGTAGTGGCGTTGAATGAATACGAGGAAACGGTGACAGTTTCCGCAGATGAAAATGTCGATGTGAAAGTGACTGTGTCCGAGCCGAACGCATATTTTGCTGTCGCGCCGTTGCCATCTGTGATGCTGAATGTCTTTCCTACAAAGTCGTTGCTTCCGACATTTGCGGGAAGCGCGCTTTCGCCGTCGCTTCCAGTTCCATTGTTTGTTCCCGAGCCGCCGTTTTCCGTCCCTGTATTAGTTCCGCCGCCTGTTCCGTTTCCAGTTCCACTGGTTGTTCCTGTTCCCGTTCCGCCGGCAAGACCAAACGCTCCGCTGTCCGAGCTGTTCGAGCAGCCCGCTAATGTCAACGCAATGGCGGCGGCAAGGGCCAACGCCAATCCTTTCTTAACCATTTTCATGATGTTCCTCCGAATAAAAAAAAGCCCGCGGCAAAGGGCGTGGCCGTCCTATGTCGCGGGCTTTGATTCAAATATTTAAAGACTATTCTTCTATTGATTGATTGATTGATTGATTGATTGATTGATTGATTGATTGATTGATTGATTGATTGATTGATTGATTTTGTGGCGCGCGACATTACATGTCAAGTGGTTTTGGCAAGATTTTGAGAAAATTTTTCGGTATTCCGCTATGCGCGCTACTTTCATAATGCCGCCATTATAGCGCGCAGGCAGGGCTTGGGTCAAGGTTGGCGCGATAGGCCGCCCGTATCTTTCACCCATAAAAGGCGTGGGCGTTGCCGCCTCTCTTTTTGAACTCGTACATTACGGAGTCGGCCTTTTCGTACAAGGCGGCAAAAGGCTCGTCGCCGCTGACATAAACGCAACCCATGCTTACAGTCACTTTATGGCCGTCCATCTCCTGCACCTTGATTTTATCAATATTGGACATAAAGCGGCTGATGACGATTGAAGCGTCCTTGTCTTCTTGAACGCCGAGCGCGAAGACGGCAAACTCGTCTCCGCCCAGTCGAATCAAAATGTCCGAATTGCGGAAGTTTTTTTTCATCGCATTTGCGATTTCCACCAAAACCTTGTCGCCGACCGCGTGACCAAAATTGTCGTTGATGAACTTGAACTTGTTCACGTCAAAAAGGCAGAACATTCCGACATGGCCTTCTTTCAAAATGTTCGAGACTCCAAGCTCGCCGCTGCGCCTGTTGCAAATGGAAGTCAAGAAGTCCGTTTCCGAAAGAATTTGCAAATTGATTTCCAGCTTTTTTTGCGCGGTTATGTCGACCAAAGAATAAACGACTACGCGGTCGTCGTTGGAAAGAGTGACGCGCTTGGCGTGCGTGAGAATGTAACCCACGCGGCCGTCGCCATAGTGAATGGAAGACTCAAAAATAACTTCTTCGCCTTCCTTGGCGTTGACGGCGCTCTTGAGCTGCTCGTCCATCGCGTCAAGCTCTTCCTTGGTGAATTGGTTTCGGACATCTTGAATGGTAAGCCTTCTTTCTTCGTTGGGATTAAAGCCGTACAACTCAAGAGCCTTTTTGTTTATCAACATAATCTCGCCGTTGGCGGCGGCGGTGACGACGGTTCCCACAGTTTGAACCTGGAACATTTCCTTAAAGAGCTTGTCCTTGTTTAGAAGAATGTCTTTAAGTTCGTTGACCGCGTGGGCTATCGTGCCAAATTCATCCTTGCGGGAAAGGTAGCGGGCAATGTCGCCGGACCCGGAAAAATCGTTCTTCTTAAAAGCGATGATTGTGTTGTTTATCGCCGAAAGCGGCTTCATCAAGCGTTCCACGCAAAAAACGCCGAGCAAAACCGTAAGCGCGGCGACGATGGTGCAAGCGACAAATATTTGGGCTCGGATGGCCAAAATCATTTTAAACACTTCGGTCTTTGAGTCATATATTATGAAGAACCAGTTGCGATTTTTAATGTACTTGCAAGCCGCGACAATTTTGTCGTTTGAATAGGTGTACTTTCCTTCCGGCGTGACTTCATACTTGTAATTATTAATGATGCGCAAAATGTCAGCGTCGGTACATTCCGTTCCAACCAAGTCCGGGCGGCTGTGAAAGATAAAAGTGTTGTTGGAGGCGTTAATCAAAAGGTATTCGCTGTTGGGCGTGTTGACGTTTTTTAGTTTGCTGAGCTTTTCGGAAAGCTCGTCGGTAAAAAACGCCGCTCCCGCAAAGCCTATTGGCTCGCCGTCTTTATTGAATACCGGAGAATAAACCGGTATCACCATTTTTTAGTTACCGGCGCCATGACGATTCCAGAGCAAAACGACTTTTTTCTTTGGCGGATTTGCGCCTCAAGATTGCCCGCGCCCTTTGCGTCTCTAAAGGTTTTGTCGATGGAGTCAGGGTTGATGTGGGCAAAAACGTAAGTGTTCCAACGCGCGACGTAAAGGCCTTCCATGAATTTTTTTCCTTCGGCACACTTGTTTGTGTACTCCCTGGCCCGCTTGATGTTTTGTTCGCTTGGATTTTCAAGAACATTGACAATCTCGGCGGCCTTGCTGTATCCGTCCAAAAAGTCGCAGCAGCCTTCGATGTATGTCTCAATCAGCTCCGCCCTGTCCCGCGCGATTACGCTCATGTCCTCCGCAGACCTGTCTTCGAGTATGCGGGTGATTTTACCGTTCATAACCTTGTATAGAAAAAATATAGAGGCAATCGCTATCAATGCAAGCAGCAGGGCGATTTTCGCGCTGATTCTTACGCTTTTCATTTATTACATTATAGCGCGCTTTTGTGATTTTTGGGAAAAAATGACATAGCGGCGCGAGGCGGATGAGCGGCCGGCAAAAACACTCATTTTGCCCCTGCCGCGCTAGCGGCAGACGTAAATAGTTACAAGGGGCAAAATGCGTGGAGCGACGATATCTAGCGGTTTTGCCGGCCGCGCGGACGCCGGGAGCCGCGATTTAATTTTTACCGGCCCCAAGTCATAATCAAATCGTAGTTGTCTTCGCGAACTTCAAAGTACTGGTTGTACTCGCCGCAAGTCTCGCAGTATTCGGGAGCTGTCGGGCCGACAACAATGTGGCCGCACTTAAGGCATTCCCAAACCTTTACCGTGCTGTTCTTAATCTGGGCGGAAGTGTCTTCGTCCTTGAGCAAAGAACGATAGCGGTCTTCGTGGCGCTTTTCAATTTCGGCAACGGCGCGGAATTTTGCGGCCAAATCGGCAAAGCCTTCCGCTTCAGCGGTTTTGGCAAAGCCAACGTACATGTCTGTCCATTCGTAGTTTTCGCCGTCAGCGGCAGCCTTAAGGTTTGAATTGGTGTCTTTGATGCCTTCCAATTCCTTGAGCCACATCTTGGCGTGCTGCTCTTCGTTGTTGGCGGTCTTTTCAAAAATCTTCGCGAT